>NZ_JAIFKJ010000544.1 GCF_019695415.1 Thiohalocapsa sp. | reverse complement strand
AACCGCGTTTTCGCTTCGCGTCTCGAAAAATGCCATGGAAGGCATTTTTCGAGGTGCCCTACAGGAGAAACCATGAAGCTCATCATCGTCACGCTCTGCCTGATCGCCGCGTTCACCGCGCACGCGGCTGAGGCCTCGCCCCCGGATCGGCCTGGGTCTGAGCCTCGCTGCCATCAACAGGCAGGACATCGAGCTGTGCCCACAGCTCATGCAACGGCGCAGCCGAATCGTTTCCTGAGCCCGGAATGCGGAGCCTGTGGGCTGTGTCGACGAGGGAAACGGCGGTACGGCCCGTTTTCCCCGAGACAGGTGAAGAGATTCGGTCGGGTGAGAGCGCCCGGGATCGGCCCCTGCGCTGCAGGCTGTCGTGAGTTGCCGGTCGCGGACACGCGTGCTAGATGCAGGGGGTTTCTTACCAGGTAAGAAATCGAGGAAAAAGCATGCCGACAGTCACCGTCTCTGACAAAGGCCAGGTCGTCATCCCCGCCGTCATCCGCCGCCGGCTCGGTCTGGTGCCGGGCAGCAAGCTGGATTTTGCGTTGGAAGGGAACAGCATCCGGATACGTCCGCTGAAGTCGATACCGCCTTCGCGCGCCGAGGATGGCTACGGCATGCTGCGCTGCGACCTCCCGGGGGAGCGGCGCCTTGCGGACTTCGACGTGGCGGAGGCGATGCGGGCCGAGGCAGATGATCGCCCTTGATACCAACATCCTCGCCCGCTTCTACGTCGACGACCCGAACGACCCCGATGCCGCCAAGCAGCGCCCCATCGCGCGAGCGATCATGACGAACAACCCCAGCCTGTTCGTACCCCTGACCGTGGTGTTGGAGCTGGGATGGGTCCTGCGGGCCTTCTATCGCTTCGAGGCCCCACAGATCGCCAGCGTTTTCGAACACCTGCTCGGCCTCGGTCACATCAACACCGAAGAGTCCGAGTAGAGTTTTCCTGAGCTGAATGAAGAGCCTACCGGCAGTGGTGCCGGTCCCACGCTCTGCCCCAGGTCCAATGCCCAGCTGAGCCCGATGGCGCAGACCACCGCGATCAGCGCACCGGGGATCCTGCGGGAGATCAGCCTCGCGCCGAGGATGACCGCCAGCACGGCAACCGCCGTGGCCAAGGCATAGCCGTTGACCTCGCCGAGCTGCTGCAGATCGCCCCAGACCTTGCCCAGGGTGCCGTGGCCGCTGCCCGCGAGCCCCAGCATCCCGGCGACCTGTCCGAGCGCCACCTGCACGCCCACGCCGGTCAGGAAGCCCACCAGCACCGTGCGCGACAGGAAGTCCGCGAGGAACCCCAGCCCGATGAGGCGCGCGAGCAGCAGGAACCCTGCCGCCATGAACGCGAGCACGGCGGCAAGCGCGACATACGCGTCCGAGTCCGCCGCGGCCAAACCGAGGAGTCCGGCCGCCAGGATGGCCGCCGTCGCAGAGTCGGCGCCGACGACCAGGTGCCGCGACGAGCCGAAGAGGACGAACAGGACCGCCGGAATCAGCATCGAGTAGTGCCCGGTCGCCACCGGCGTGCCGGCGATCTTGGTGTAGCCCATGACCTCCGGGATCGCGAGCGCGGCCAGCGTCAGGCCGGCGATGATCTCCGCCGGTACCTGCGATGCCTTGATGGGCAGGACTCCCTGGAGGATCGGACGACTGGAGCTGTCGGACCTTAAACGTCCTGTCGTCATGGGCCGGCCTACCGCGCTGCCGGCGGCGAGGAACGCCGGCCTGTGCCGGCGCGGGTCACTGCGGGCACGCGGGAGCCTTCGAGCGCGCCCGCCCCAACGGATCGGCCTCATTGCAGGTCGTCAGCCCTCTCAGCCAACCGCCTGCGTGTATCCACTCGAAACCAGCCCCACGGGATGCCAGCCCCGGAATGGAACCGGGCCGCAGCGGAACGCCCACAGACATCATGGCCGGGGAGGAAACAAGGGCAGCCAACACAACCCCCACGGGAGAGGGAGCTGATGCGCATCCAGCGTAGCGGGGACTGTACGGAGATAGGCAAGTGCTGCGCTGCATCATTCAGGCACTTACGGACATCACTTGAGGAATCTTCGACTTGATCTCACGCAATTCGTTACCGGCATGAGTGAAATCCGGGACATCCACATGACCTGTGGATAACCCTGTGGATGATTCGTCTGCGCTCTCGGCGGGTCAAAGGTTTGCGACGGTTTTGTCGGATTGACCAAATTTTGGCCAACAGATTTTTCTACGCAATTCAGAGTGCTATCTATTTTTACGGGTTTGTGACTGATGCTGGCGTTGATCCAGTTTGCCGCTCGGTGTCAAGCGTCGGTTGTGCAAAAGCCGGCCGCAGGACCTTTACTCACGGCCACGCCGTTTGTTCGGACGCTGCTTCAGTTTGACCCCGATCTGGACCCGGCCTCACTTTCGCGCTTAGGGAAGCGCCGATTTATTGGCGCTTCCCGCGCGGGGCAGGACGCCCCG
>NZ_JAIFKJ010000613.1 GCF_019695415.1 Thiohalocapsa sp. | reverse complement strand
CGGCTCGGCACGTTGAGGTTGTAGATCAGCTCCTGGATGTACTGCTTGACCCGCGGATAGTCGAGCCCGTCGATACGCACGAAGGGCGCCATGTAGGTGTCGAAGCTGGAGAAGGCCTGGGCGCCGGCCCACTCGTTCTGCAGCGTGCCGAGAAAGTTGACGATCTGCCCGACGGCGCTCGACATGTGCTTGGGCGGGCCAGCCTCCACCTTGCCCGGTACGCCGTTCAGGCCCTCCGTCAGCAGCGTCCGCAGCGACCAGCCCGCGCAGTAGCCGGCGAGCATGTCGAGGTCGTGGATGTGCAGGTCACCGTTGCGGTGGGCCTCGCCCACCTGCGGCGGATAGACGTGGGAGAGCCAATAGTTGGCGACCATCTTGCCGGCCGTGTTCAGGATCAGCCCGCCGAGGCTGTAGCCCTGGTTCGCGTTGGCGGATACGCGCCAGTCGGAACGATCCAGGTATTCATTGATGGAGCCTTCGACGTCCACCAGGGTGCGGCGGTCCGCGCGCAGCTTGGCGCGCTGCTCGCGATAGACGATGTAGGAGCGGGCGGTCTCGAAGTGATTGGCGCTGATCAGCGTCTGCTCGACGACGTCCTGGATGCCCTCGATGTCCGGCATGCGCGGCTGAGTGGCGCCCGCCTGCCCTACTCGGCCATAGCGATGTGCGAGCACCTTGACCACCTGCGCCGCCAGCAGCTTGGCCTCCAGCTCGTCGAACTCGGCCGTGGCCCGGCCGGCGCGCAGGATGGCGGACTCGATCTTGCCCGCGTCGAAGGGGACCTGCGTCCCGTCGCGCTTTTGTACGCGCGTCGGCAGTACCGCGAGCGCCTTGTTGTCCACAGCCATCCTCCAACCTCCAGCATCGTCAGCCACACTAGATATTGTAGATGGAATTATAGGGATGCCTAGATATTGTGAAAGTCCTTGCCCGATGAAAGGTTGATGTGGATCAGACCGCGGCAGATGGAAACCGAGAGATCAAGCGCTTGCCCGAGCGCCGGCTGCCTGACGAGGCCGCAACACCGAACGGGCTTTGACCCGCCCGACGGTCGCTGCCGAAACGCCACCATTCACGGCCCGGTGTCAGCCGGCGCCACACCTCAGGCCGCCCCGGCGTAAACTGTTCATTTGCGAATAACGAGCCGCAAGAGGCGCGCGAGCGCCCCCACGGCGCATGAGAGAGACAGACACGCATGACAGCGCGCATCGGCTTCATCGGCCTCGGCATCATGGGCCGCCCCATGGCCCTGAACCTGTTGGCAGCAGGTCATCAGCTCGCCGCCTATGCCCGGCGGCCGGAGGCCATCGCGCCCCTCACCGAGGCCGGCGCCATCGCCTGCGACAGCCCGGCCGCCGTCGCCCGCGAGGCGGACATCGTCTTCACCATGCTCGCAGACACGCCGGACGTGGCCGAGGTGATACTGGGCGCCGACACCGGGAGCGCCGACTCAGCGGGGGCGCGAGCGGTCATCGCCGGCGTTCGCCCGGGCGGCATTGTCGTGGATATGAGCAGCATCTCGCCGTCCACCACTCGGCAGATTGCCGCAGCGCTCGCCGAAGTCGGCGCCACCATGCTGGACGCTCCCGTCTCCGGCGGCGACATCGGCGCCCGCGACGGCACCCTGTCCATCATGGTGGGCGGACCGGCGGAGGCATTTGCACGGGTGAAGCCGCTGTTCGAGGTCATGGGGCGGAACATCACCCACGTCGGAGACCACGGGGCGGGCCAAGTCTGCAAGGCATGCAATCAGATCGTCGTGGCCCACACCATTGCCGGCGTCGGCGAGGCACTGCTACTGGCCGAGGCCGCCGGCGTCGACGGCGGCCGCGTCCGGGAGGCGCTGCTCGGCGGCTTTGCCGGCAGCCGCATCCTGGAGGTACACGGGCAACGCATGCTGGACGGCAATTACGAGCCCGGATTCAAGGCCGGACTGCACCAAAAGGACATGCGCATCGTGCATGAGACGGCCCATGAGCTGGGGCTCGGTCTGCCCGGCGCGGCGCTCGTGGCGCAACTGCTGAACACCCTTGTGGGACAGGGCGATGGCGATCTGGACTCTGCCGCGCTGCATTTGGCCCAACGGCGGCTGAACGGCCGGGACAAACCCAACTAGCAGCGACACGATCTCCGTGCCGAGCAATCGCCGGGCGTATTGAAGGGAGCTCAGGCTCTTGTCCGAACCGCTGCCTCCCAGGAGGCATCGCAAAGGTGCTGATGCCCGGCGGCCAAGGGCTGAAGGCAAGCGCGCGGTGACAGCATCACGCAACCCGGGGGCTTGCCGGCGGGGCGTGTGGCGCGGCTTACCGGTTTGTGGCCACGCGCCCTATTCCGAGCCTCTGGCATCTGGCGGCGTCGCAAACAGCGCACCCCAAGCCCGAAGCAGGATCGGCTCGCCCCGCCCCAGCCAGCCCCCGCCACAGGCACCCCACACGGCTTGCTGCCGGCCG
>NZ_JAIFKJ010000214.1 GCF_019695415.1 Thiohalocapsa sp. | reverse complement strand
TGTCTCGTGCTCGTGCGTAGATTTGTCATGTTGTGTCTTTAGTTTGTTTTTTTTTTTACAGAAGAAGGCGGCATAGCGGTTTCGCCTTGTTCTCGGGGGCTCGGAGATTTGTATAAGCGACAGCCCCGGTGGGAGCGGCCTCCGGCCGCGACAGCAGCCGCCCAGCCGAAGTCGCGGCAAGAATGCCGCTCCCACAGGGGCGGCCGCGTTCGCATAGTCCCGACGAATAACGGCGAGCGCGTCACTTGGCATGGCCGGGCGCGGCGTTTATAGTCAGGGCTCGGTTTCGGAGCCGCGGGAGAGACCGGCAGCGCGAGGCAGTATCGCCCGCACATCGCCGGCGCCGAAGGCGCAACACCGCCCGGAATCGCTCAGGCAAAAGGACCGCGGCACCACGCACCGACTCTGGAGAGCGGCCGGCGCAGGCGACATCGCCGCCGGCCCACCGACGGGGCAGCAGTGGACCTTGGGCTCTAAAGCCCGGGTCTCTGCAAACTCTCAGGTCCAGGACAGAGGGGCGGCGCGCAGGTGCAGGCACCCGCGCGCCACGGCTTGTCCAACCGCCGGCACTGGGCCGGCAAGACCCGGGAGGCCCGCATGGGTTCCAGAACACCCCTCTACGATGCCCATGTCGCCCTCGGGGCCAAGATGGTGCCCTTCGGCGGCTGGGACATGCCGCTGCACTATGGCTCGCAGCTCGATGAGCACCATGCGGTGCGACGCAACGCCGGCGTCTTCGATGTCTCGCACATGCAGCCGGTGGACGTCACGGGTCCGGCCGCGACACCCTATCTGCAGACCCTGCTCGCCAACGACGTCAACAAGCTCGTCCAATCAGGCGACGGGCCAGGCCGCGCGCTCTACAGCTGCATGCTGAACGAGCGCGCCGGCGTCGTCGACGACCTGATTTGCTACTACCTCGGCCCGCAACGCTATCGCCCGGTGGTGAACGCCGCGACGGCGGACAAGGACCTCGCCTGGATGCAGGGGCATACCGCGGGCTTCGACGTGACCGTCACCCGCCGTGACGACCTCGCGATGCTCGCGGTGCAAGGCCCGAGCGCCCGAAGTCTGGCGGAGCCGCTGCTGCCTGCGTCCATCCGCGCTGCGGCCATGGCACTCAAGCCCTTCCACGCAGCGGAGGGGGATGGCTGGCTCGTGGGCCGAACCGGCTACACGGGCGAGGACGGCTTCGAGATCATCCTGCCCGCTGCCGATGTCGGCGATCTTTGGCAGGGTCTCGTGGGCGCCGGCGCCGCGCCCTGCGGCCTCGGCGCCCGCGACACACTGCGGCTGGAGGCCGGCATGAACCTCTACGGCCAAGACATGGACGAAGACACGGACCCGCTGGCGGCCGGCCTCGGCTGGACCGTCGCTTGGCAGCCCGCCGAGCGCAATTTCATCGGCCGCAGGGCGCTTGAGGCGCGCCGCGAGGCACCGGACGCACCGCGCTTTGTCGGGCTGCTGCTGGAGGGCCGCGGCGTGCTGCGGGCGCATCAGGCGGTGCTGGTCGACGGCGCGCCCGCCGGCGAGATCACCTCCGGCGGCCTCTCCCCGCCGCCCGAGCGCTCCCTCGCGCTCACCCGGGTGACACCGGCGGCAGCAGACGCCCCGGCCACGGGGGCGGATACGCGCGGCCAGGCGGGCCGAGGCCGGGCGGGCACGCCCCCATTCGTGCGCAACGGGCAGCCCAAGATCACGCTCTGAATCGTCTTCCCATCGGCGTCCGGACCCGCCGGCCGGCGCGAACCTCTACCCTCGACATCCACCAGCAACGGAGCTTTCCGGGAGCAAGCCATGAGCGATATGCCCGCTGACCTCAAGTACACCGAGAGCCACGAATGGGTGCGCGACAACGGCGACGGCACCGTCACCGTCGGCATCACCGACCATGCGCAGGACGCCCTGGGCGACCTGGTGTTTGTGGAGCTACCCGAGGTGGGCAAGACCTTCGCCGCCAAGGATGCTTGCGCCGTGGTTGAATCGGTGAAAGCGGCGTCCGATATCTACGCACCACTGGCTGGCGAAGTGGTCAGCGTCAACGAAGCCCTCGACGGCGCGCCGGAGACCATCAACTCAGACCCCTATGGCGAGGGCTGGATCTTCCAGCTCAAGCTCGCGGGGGATAACCCCGCCGAAGGTCTGCTCGACGCCGACGCTTATCAGCAGGTTGTCGACGAAGAGGGCTAAGGAGATGCTGATTTATTGGGCTTCCTGCCCAAAAATCAGACGGAGCCGGAAAACGCGGTTTCCCGGCTCCTTCATTTTCAGCGACTTACGTCGCCGAAAATGGCGGGGCGTCCTGCCCCGCACGGGAAGCGCCAATAAATCAGCGCTTCCCTAAGCAGACGCCGATCAACCGGCGGTTCCCTGGCGTTTCCTGCCGCTGGCCCGATGCGGGTCGGCGGCGGGGGCGATGATCACCACAGCGACGACCAAACAGCGACTCGAACATCATGCCGTTCATTCCCCACACCGAGTCCGACGTGGCCGAGATGCTCGCGGTCATTGGCGCCGACAGCATTGACGACCTGTTCGACGAAATCCCCCGGGAGCTGCGGGCCAAGGGCCTGGACGGCATACCCGCCGGCCTGTCCGAGATGGAAGTGTCGCGGCTGATGCAGAGCCGCGCGCGCGCCGATGGGCAGCCGCTCTGCTTCATCGGCGCCGGCGCCTACGAGCATCACATCCCCGCAGCCGTCTGGCAGATCACCACCCGCGGCGAGTTCTACAGCGCCTACACGCCCTATCAGGCGGAGGCGAGCCAGGGCACGCTGCAGGTGCTCTACGAATTCCAGTCCATGATGACGGCGCTCACCGGCATGGATGTCTCCAATGCCTCCCTCTACGACGGTGCCTCGGCGCTGGCGGAGGCGGTGCTGATGGCGGTGCGGGCCAACCGCAAGTCCAAGAGCAAGCGCGTGCTGATGCCGCGCAACCTGCACCCCTCCTATCGCCGCACCTGCAAGGGACTGGTGGGCAATCAGGGCATCGAGCTGGTGGAGGTCGACTTCGAGCGCGAGACCGGCAAGACACCGGTGGCCGCATTGGAGGCCGCCGCCGCTGACGGCGAATGCGCGGCGGTGGTGCTGCCGCAGCCCAATTTCTTTGGGGCGCTGGAGGATGTGGATGCCGTCACCGACTGGGCGCATCAGCGCAATATGCTGGTCATCGGCGTGGTCAACCCGGTGGCCTTGGCGCTGCTGACGCCGCCTGGGGACTGGGGCGAGACGGGTGCGGACATTGCCTGTGGCGAAGGCCAGCCGCTCGGCATGCCGCTCGCCTCCGGCGGGCCGTATCTCGGTTTTCTCACCTGTAAGCAGGATTTCGTGCGCCAGCTGCCGGGGCGCATCGCCGGCAAAACGCTGGATGCCGACGGCAAGGTGGGCTACACGCTCACGCTGCAGGCCCGGGAGCAGCACATCCGCCGCTCCAAGGCGACGTCCAACATCTGCACCAACCAGGGCCTGCTGGTGACTGCCGCCACCATCCACATGGCCATCCTCGGCGCCGAGGGCTTGGAGCGCGTCGCGGCAGCCTGCCACGCCAACACCCGCCGGCTGACGGCACTGCTGTGCGAGATCCCGGGCGTGGAGCCGTTGTTCGACGGGCCCGTGTTCCACGAGCAGGCGCTGCGGCTGCCAGCACCCACCGCAGACGTGCTCAGCGCCCTGGCGGCGCACGACATCCTCGGCGGCTTCGACCTCGGCGCGGAGTACCCCGAGCTGGACCCGGCGCTGTTGGTGTGCGCCACCGAGATGCGCACGGAGGAAGACATGATCATCTTCCGCGATAAGCTTGCAAACGCGTTACGAGGGGCGAGGGGCGAGGGGCGAGGAAATACAGCCTGACGCGACCCTCGATACTCGAAACTCGAACCTCGATACGCTTATTGAACGGAGCTCTTCTCATGGCCCAAACCGCACTCCAAGGCAACCCCGTCAACCTCGCCGGCGAGCTACCTGCCGTCGGCAGCCCGGCGCCGGACTTCAAGCTGGTCGACAAGGATCTCGGCGACAAGACTTTGGCCGACTTCGCCGGCAAGAAGGTGCTGCTGAACATCGTGCCGAGCCTGGACACACCGGTCTGTGCCACATCTACGCGAAAATTCAACGAATCCTTCGCTGACCGCAACGACGCCGTCTGCCTGGTGGTCTCCGCAGATCTGCCTTTCGCGATGGGCCGCTTCTGCACCACGGAGGGCATCGATAACGTGCACCCGCTGTCGATGATGCGCTCAAGGAACTTCGGCAAGGATTACGGCGTGCTCATCGAGGACGGCCCGCTCGCCGGTATCACCGCGCGTGCCATTGTGGTGCTGGATACCGACGGCACAGTCATCTACACGCAGCTGGTGCCGGAGATCGGCGAAGAGCCTGATTACGACGCGGCGCTGAAGGCGCTTTGATAAGAGAGGGCTGCGGGCTAAGGGCTGAGGACCAACGCTGCGCCGCGCTCGCTGCCCCGCCCTCAGCCCTCAGCCCTGTTCCGCTAAGACCCACCGGAACAGCGCGCCCGCCTCTCAGAACCTGACGGAGTCCCGCATGCTGATTCAAGAGCAATCCCGTCCCGGCCGCCCGGCCACTGCGCAAGCCCCGCTGGAGATGGCCGATGTGTCGGACCTGCCGGCCGGCTTGCGCCGTCAGTCCCGCGCGGCGCTGCCGGAGGTCTCGGAGCTGCAGGCGGTACGTCACTACACGCGCTTGTCACAGCAGAACTTCGCCATCGACACGAACTTCTATCCGCTCGGCTCCTGCACGATGAAGTACAACCCGCGGGCCTGCAACAGCCTGGCCTCGCTGCCCGGCTTCCTCGCCCGCCACCCTGCAGCGCCGGAGAGCCACAGTCAGGGCATCATGGCCTGCCTGCATGAGCTTCAGGACATGCTGAAGATCGTCACCGGCATGCACGCGGTGTCGCTGGCGCCCGCCGCCGGCGCCCAGGGGGAGCTGGCCGGGGTGATGATGATCCGCGCCTACCACGACGCCCGCGGCGACCACGATCGGCGCGAGATCCTGGTGCCGGACGCCGCCCACGGCACCAACCCGGCGTCCGCCATCATGGCAGGCTTTACGGTGCGCGAGATACCCACCGGCAGCAACGGCGACGTGGACATCGCCGCGCTGCGCGACGCCGTGGGCCCGCACACCGCGGGCATCATGCTCACCAACCCGAGCACCGTCGGCGTGTTCGACCGCAACATCCAGGCCATCGCCGAGACGGTGCATGAGGCCGGCGGCCTGCTCTACTACGACGGCGCCAACCTGAACGCCATCCTGGGCAAAGTCCGGCCCGGCGACATGGGCTTCGACGTCATCCACATGAACCTGCACAAGACCTTCTCGACGCCTCACGGCGGCGGCGGTCCGGGTGCGGGCCCGGTGGGCGTGTCCAAGCGCCTGGAGCCCTATCTGCCGGTGCCCTTGGTGGTGAAGGACGGCGACGCCTACCACTGGCAGGTTGAGCAGGACCGCCCCGAGTCCATCGGCCGCATGACCGCCTTCGGCGGCAACATGGGCATTCTGCTGCGGGCCTACATCTACGCCCGGCTGCTGGGCGCTGAGGGCATGCGCCGCGTCTCGGAGTACGCCACGCTGAACGCCAATTATCTGCTGGCGCGCCTGAAGGAAGCCGGCTTCACCGCCGCCTACCCCGAGCGTCGGGCCAGCCACGAGTTCATCGTGACACTCAAAAAGGAGGCCAAGGAGTACGGCACCAATGCCATGGACTTCGCCAAGCGGCTGCTGGACTACGGCTTCCATGCACCGACAACGTACTTCCCGCTGCTGGTGCCCGAATGCCTGCTGGTGGAGCCCACGGAGACCGAGCCCAAGGAGGCCCTGGACGGCTTCGTCGATGCCATGACCAAGATCCGCGCCGAGGCACAGGAGAACCCGGACACCCTCAAGCAGGCCCCCTACAGCCTGCCGGTGCGCCGGCTGGACGATGTGCGCGCCGCCCGGCAGCTGGATCTGGCCTGGAAGCCGGCGCAGGCGGAGGATTGAGCGGACGCGCCCACTGACCCGCCCGCGGGGGAATCCAATGGCCAACGACGTCGACAACCTGGTGCTCGAGCAGCTGCGGGTAATCCGTCCCGATATCGCGGAGCTGAAACGCCACGCGGCATCGACAAACGTCCAGCTCGCCAGCATGGGCCCGCAGATCGGTGCCTTGACGACAGCCGTCTGCGGCGGTCGTTCGGATATCGAAGAGCTGCGCCGCCGTTTGGACCGGGTGGAGCGTCGCTTGGAGCTGGCTGACGATTAGGTGGGCCGATTCCCCGGCCGCAGCAGCACGATGGCCCACCGTCACGTCCACGGCTGGAAGCGCGTCATCTACGCCTTCGGCTATTCGATGAAGGGCCTCAAGGCCTGCTACGAGGGAGAAGAGGCGTTCCGCCAAGAGCTGCTGGTGCTGATTCCGCTGCTGCCCTTGGGGGTCTGGCTCGGAGAATCGCCAGTGGAGCGGGCGATGCTGGTCGGCAGCCTGCTGCTGGTGCCCATCGTCGAGCTGCTGAACTCCGCCATCGAGGCGAATGTGGACCGGATCGGCTCCGAGCGCCACGAGCTCTCGGCCCGGGCCAAGGACATCGCGTCCGCCGCGGTATTCACGAGCATTCTCTTCGCCGCGGTGATCTGGCTGCTCATTCTGGTGCCGAAGTGGCTGTGACGCGCGCCTCTTTGCCGCATCCGGCCCGCGCGGCTAGACTTTCGCCTGGACTAAGTCCGCTGGAGCCGTCCATGAGCGAGATCGTCAACGTCCACGAGGCCAAGACCCACTTCTCCAGACTGCTGGAGCGCGCGCATCAGGGTGAGGAGATCATCGTCGCCAAGGCAGGCAAGCCCTACGCAAGGCTCATGCCCTTGGGCGAAACTCCGCCTGCGCGCCGCCCCGGCGGACTCAGTGGTCGCGTGGATGATGCCTTCTTAGAGCCGCTGCCCGATGCTGAGCTCGACGCCTGGGGACAGGGTTGATCCCAGAAAGAGCAGTTGACCGCTCCGGAATACAGGCAAATGCCCGTGCTTGTTGTGATTCAGAAGGCCTCGGCGCGTCACCCACAGGGTGAACGGCGCTACGGCCGCCATGGCACGCCCCGCGCGGCGGCCAGCTGCGTTACAACTCGTTGGCCACTGATCACCCGCGACTCGGCATTCGCGCTTTTCGGTATCGAAACGCTCTGG
>NZ_JAIFKJ010000177.1 GCF_019695415.1 Thiohalocapsa sp. | reverse complement strand
GCGCCTGTAGCTCAGCTGGATAGAGTACTGCCCTCCGAAGGCAGGGGTCACAGGTTCGAATCCTGTCAGGCGCGCCATTTCCGCTTTAGACTCTGGCCAATCGGCACGTCTCTGCAGCGCAAGACGCACCTTGGCGCCTGCCGCCTGCCTCATCGTCAGGTGGTGACCATCAGGCTGCCGAGATCGCTCAGGCGCAGCGCAGTCTGGGTGCCGTCCGGAAGATGGCCGTCATACCCATCGCAGGCCGGTTTTCGGTTTGTCGCGCGAACAACCTGCTCACGCCTTTTCTCTTCCTCGAAACTCGCCCCTCGAAACTCGCTACTCTCCGCTATATCTGCAGCTCACAAGGAAAACGCCGAGGATGGTGATGCCGCCCCCGACGAGTCAGAGAGCGCCACCGAGGGGTATCGGTTCCGAGCGCGCGACGCTCAGGGCACCACCAGCGTGAGACCCGGCAGCAGCCGATTCGGGTCCTCGATCACGTGTCGATTGGCGTCGAAGACATCGGTCCAGCGCTCCGTGTTGCCGTAAAACAGCAGGCTCACCTGCCGCAGGCTGTCCCCCGGGCGCACGCGGTAGACGGTACGAGCGTTGTCGGCTCTGGCCACCAGGAACTGGCTGTGGTGCAGGGCGTTCTCGGCGCTGCGCACCTCGCCCCAGAGCCTGGGATTGTCGATACCGCGGGCGTCCTCAACGAGCCGGGCGAGGGCTGCTGCATCCTGCTCGGCACGCCGCCTGGCCTCCTCGGCAGTGAGGCTGCCGCCCTCCGGCGCGGGCAGGCGGGCGCGCAGGGTCTCGAGACGCTCGCGCAACGACTCCCTGGCCGCGGCCGCATCCCGCAGGCCGGTGATGCGCTCGTCACGCTCGGCGAGATGGGCCTCCAGCGCTTGAATGCGGGCCTCAGCGCTCAGCAGCCGATCCTTGTGCTCGCGCGCCCGCAGCTCCGCGGCGCTGAGCTGAGCCGTGTGCTCGCGCGCGACGGTCTGGCGGCGCCGATCGTGCTGTGCGAGCGCCGCCTCAAGCTCGGCGACGTGCGCCTCCGCCGCCGCCCGCTCGAGCCTGGCCTGCTCCAGCTCGGCCTCAAGCGTCGCAATGCGCTCGCGCAAGACGGCCGCCTCCGTCTGCGTCGGTGCGAGCCCGCTGGTCGTCACGGCGTCGTCGCTGTGACCGGCACCGCGCTCGTCGCCAGCTTGCGCCGATGCATGGCCCGTGGCGATCAACAGGATTCCAACCAGCACGAGATCAGCCACCGCGCGGACGCCACCTCGGACGGCGGACGCCGCCGAATCAGGTCGCCGTCCGCACGCGCTGGATCGATGGGCATCGATGCTCTTCACGGTTTGGTCCCCCGCGGGATCTTCCTCGCTGCGCCTGCGGCGCGAGCACGCGCCGCAGGCACCGCCTCAGCAGCCGGACGGTAGCCCCGCCAAAGCCATGGCGACTTCGCTCTCGTCGTAGACCAGGTCCTTCAGCTTGCCGGCGTTGTAGTCGATGTAGGCCTGCATGTCGAAGTGGCCGTGGCCGCAGAGGTTGAACAGGATGGCCTTGGACTCGCCAGATTCCCGACACTTCTCCGCCTCGTGGATGGCCGCCTTGACGGCGTGATTGGCCTCCGGTGCCGGCAGGATGCCCTCGGCCTTGGCGAACTGGATACCGGCCGCGAAGCACTCCAGCTGATTGTAGCTGCGTGGGGCGATGTGGCCGAGCTTGGCCAGATGGCTGATCTGCGGTGCCATGCCATGGTAGCGCAAGCCCCCGGCATGGAAGCCTGGCGGCACGAAGCCCGAGCCCAGGGTGTACATCTTGACCAGCGGCGTCAAATGGGCAGTGTCGCCATAGTCGTAGGCGAAGGCGCCCTTGGTGAGGGTCGGACACGCGGAGGGCTCCACGGCGATGAACTCGGTGTCGAGTCCGCGCTGCCACTTCTCGCGCAGGAAGGGGAAGGCGAGGCCGGCGAAGTTGCTGCCGCCGCCGGTGCAGCCGATGACCAGATCCGGATAGTCGTCGGCCATCGCGAGCTGCTCGAGCGATTCGAGCCCGGTGACGGTCTGGTGCAGCAGCACATGGTTCAGCACCGAGCCCAGGGCATAGCGGGTGTCGTCGCGCTGCACGGCCATCTCCACGGCCTCGCTGATGGCAATCCCGAGGCTGCCGGTGCTGTCCGGGTGCTCGGCCAGGATGGCGCGGCCGGATTGGGTTTGGTCGCTCGGGCTCGCGATGCACTGGGCGCCGAGGGTCTCCATGTAGGCGCGCCGGTAAGGCTTGCCATCAAAGCTGACCCGGACCATGAAGACCACGATCTCCAGGCCGAAGAAAGTGCCGGCGAGCGCCAGGGATGAGCCCCACTGCCCGGCACCTGTTTCGGTGGTGATGCGCTTCACGCCCTCGGCCTTGTTGTAAAAGGCCTGGGCGATAGCGGTGTTGGGCTTGTGACTGCCGGCGGGGCTCACGCCCTCGTATTTGTAATAGATGCGCGCCGGGGTGTTCAGCGCCTGCTCCCGACGGCGCGCACGGAACAGCGGCGATGGGCGCCACTGGCGATAGACGTCCCGCACCGGGCCGGGGATCTCCACCTCGCGCTCGGTCGACATCTCTTGCTCGATAACCGCGCGCGGGAAGATGGGCGCCAGGTCGTCCGGGGTGACCGGCTGCTTGGTCCCCGGGTGCAGCACCGGCGCCATGGGCTCCGGCAGGTCCGCATTGATGTTGTACCAGTGGGTGGGTAGGTGCTCCTCATCGAGCAGGTACTTGACGGTGTCGCTCATCGTTTGTCGTGACCTCCGGGGTGGCCGGCGTGATGCCGCTGCGCACGCGGGCCGCTGGTCGCCGCACAATAGCCCGCAAATCCCGCTAGTCTGCCACGTCTGCAAGAGGCCGACGTAGACCTAGGGCAATGCTTGTGGACCTTGGCCACTGCGCTGTGCGACATTGGTGGGCCTGATCTCCAACAGCATCGGGCCCGCGCTCTGAACCCGTCTCCGGCCTCACCCCCCAGCACGCGCCGCAAGACTGCTCCACCGCCCGCCGTCGGACTTTGGCGCGTGCTGCGACCGCTGCTGTTCCGACTCGATGCGGAGCGCGCCCATCAGCTCGGGCTGCTCCTCGCCCGACTTTGGCCGACCTCCCTGGCCAGCCGCCTGGGCCGTGGGGTCGGCGAGGCGGACATCACTTGCCCACCAGAGCTGGCAACCCGCGTGATGGGGCTCGACTTCCCGAATCCCCTCGGGGTGGCCGCCGGCGTCGACAAAGATGCCCAGGCCGCCACATTCTGGCAGGCCCTCGGCTTCGGCTTTGTCGAGGTGGGCACGGTGACGGCACTGCGTCAGCCGGGTAACCCGCGTCCGCGGGTGTTCCGACTGCCGCGCGACGGCGCGCTCATCAATCGGATGGGCTTCCCCAACGACGGGGCCGACGTGGTGGCCACCCGCATCGAGCGCCTGCGCCAGCATGACGCCCTGCGGGTGCCCCTCGGCATCAACATCGGCAAGTCCAAGGCCGCCGCGGCGGCGGACGCGGCGGCGGACTACCGGCGCAGCTTCGAGCGGCTCGGCGAGCTTGCGGACTTCGTGGTGGTGAACATCTCGAGCCCGAACACACCGGGCCTGCGGGACCTGCAGACGGTGGACCAAGTGCAGGCCATCGTCGACGCCGTCCAGCAGCCCAACCAGCAGCTGGAACAGCCGCGGCCGCTTCTGGTCAAGCTGGCCCCAGACCTGGCAGACGCCGATGCCCTCGCCTGCGCCCAAGCGGCCCTCACGGCAGGATGCGCCGGACTCGTGGTCAGCAATACCAGCGTGGATTTCAGCGCCGTCTCGGCGGACACCCAACAGATGAGCGGCGGGCTATCGGGCGCGCCGCTCTTCGCGCGCAGCACCGCTCTGCCAGGACACTTACGCGCGGAGCTCGGCCCCGCCCCTGTGCTGATTCGCGTCGGTGGGGACATGGACGCCGCGAGCGCCCCGGCCCACCTCGCCCCCGGCCGCGACTTGCCTCCGCTCTCACCAGGACCCGTGCATGTGGGAGCGAGCCTGCCCGAGGGATTGCTGAGGGAGCTGCCGGCCGCGCGGGCAGCGCGTGCCTGATATCAGCGCGGAGGTACTCGGCCACGGTTTCGGTGCTTCCAAGGGCGTTGCCGGGCCATACTTGTCGGGTCAGCCGAGCATCGGACATTGTCACGCCGGCAAAGACCGACAGCGGCATCCGCCGCTCATGCAAGATAATGAGACGACCATATGCAGATCGTAACCACCGACTATGCCGCAGAGCATCTGGACGAGCTGATCGAACGCGTGGTGCAGGGGGAATCCATCACCCTCAGCAGCGAGGGGCGCCCTGTCGTCCGTCTGGTGCGCATCGAGGACGACACAGAGCAGGAGGTGCCCGCCGCCGAGGTCGAGGAGGCCTTCTACGGCGACTGACGGCGGCCCATGGATGGCGAGCGCCTTTCGCCACGAGCCGAGGCGGGTGCGCTGTCCGGGAGCGGCCGACACCGGCGGCCGCTTTTGCGCTTTTCGGCCGGGCGGTGACTCATATCGTCACATGCAGCGCTTATATGAGCGTTGAAGCAGTCCGTCCTGCGGCACCATCACCGAACCGCCGGTCGGAAGGCAGACCAGCTCAACTATTCAGCCGCATCCGCAACGGCGGCGGCTCCCATCAGGAGGACACAGACGATGCCTGACACCGCGAGCCCGATGCAGTATCTAGACAAGGCCATGAACACGCTGCACGACATGGGCCTCGCGCCCACGGAGCAGTCCACCGCTGACGACCCAATGATCGCGCTGCTGGACCGCATCTCGGGCTTCGACGAGGGCCGTGTCACCGCCATTGCCCGAACCCTGGCGCAGGCTTCCACCTTCAACGAGGTGGTGCGTGAGCAGGTGCAGGCCATGGAGATCGGCACCCGGTACGAGCAGATCACCGAGGCTTTCAACAGCATCCGCGACGACGCCAAGAAGATGGTGGACCAGCTGGAGGACGGCAAGCTCGACACCTTCGAGCGCATGTCCAACGTCTGGATGAAGGTCACCCGCGGCGATATTGCCGACCGCTTTGATAAGATCAAAGAGACCTACCTGGACGTCACCTCCGACACCAACGACCAGGTGCAGCGCGAGCAGCGCATCCTCGATGCCTACCAGGATTTCCGCGGCGCCATGAAGCAGTCCGAGGTGTTGGCGCTGGAGGTTCTGAAGAAGGCCGAGGGTCAGCTGGACGCCGCCAAGGCCGAGGTGGACCGCGCCATGCAGGCCGTGGAGAGCTTCGCCGGCGACGACGCCGCCGAGCGGGCCAAGCTGGAGATGGCGCGGGACGAACGCGTGCGTGCGCTCCAAGACGTGGAGAAGCGCTACCAGATCGCCAAGGACCTGGCCGATAACATCACCGTCTCTTACAACACCTCCGAGGTGGTGATGGCACGCCTGCATCAGACCACCAATGCCAAAGAGCGCCTGTATCAGCAGGCGGTGAGCTTCTTCTCCACCAACGAGACGGTGCTGACAGCACTCACGGCGTCCTTCACGGGCATGTTCGGCCTCGGCGAGTCCACGGCCACCGTCAACGCCATGAAGGAGGGCGTGAGTCAGTCGTTGGAGGTCCTCGCGGACATCGGTGGCAAGGTGCAGGAAGCGGCTGTGAAGGCGGGCTATGGGCCGACGGTCCGCGCCGATTCCGTGAAAAAGCTCGTCGAGTCCGTGGTGAGCTATCAGACCCACTCCCGCGAGATCATCGAGCAGATGCGCAAGGAGTCCACGCGTAACGCCGAGGAGATCCGCGACGCCGTCGAGGACGGCAAGCGGCGCATGGCGCGCCTCGCCGAAGAGAGCAAAGGGCTGGTCGCCGCGGCATGAGCAACCCCGGGAGCAGCGCCGCTGCCGACACCGTCGCGGCCGGCGCAGACGGCAAACCGCCGCTCGACGACGTCATGCTCGCGATGGATGTCGTCGACACCCTGCGCCGCAAGGAGCGGCTCGTGCAGCGGGAGCTCGACAGCGGGGCGCGCGAGCAGGCGCTGAAGGCGCGTCTGCGCAAGATCTATGCAGCCCAAGGCATCGATGTCAGCGACGGCGTGCTGGACGAGGGCGTCCGCGCGCTGGAGCAGGACCGCTTCGTCTACAAACCGCCGCCCAAATCCCTGGGCACAGCCTTGGCTCGTGTCTACGTCAGCCGTGGTACCTGGGGCAAATGGATGCTGGGCGGAATTGCGGTGGTGGCGGCGGCGCTGGTGGCCTGGCAACTGTTGGTGGTCGCGCCGCACGCTGCCCTGCCCGAGCGCCTGGAGGCCATGCATGCCGAGGTTACCGAGCTGGCCGAGGAGCCCGCCGCAGACCAGCGTGCCGACCGCCTGCTGGCCGCAGGCGAGCAAGCCCTGCGCGACGGCGACAGCGCCGCCGCGGCAGCGGCGCTGGATGAGCTCGAGGCCCTACGGGCGCAGGTTGAGGCCGACTACAGCATTCGCATCGTCTCCCGCCCGGGCGAGCGCAGCGGCATCTGGCGAGTCCCGGACGCCAACCCCAACGCCCGCAATTATTACCTGATCGTCGAGGCCATCGGCCCCCGCGGCGAAGTCCTGCAGGTGCCCATCACCAACGAGGAGACGGGCGAGACCGAGATGGTGGACATTTGGGCCCTGCGCGTGGACAAGGCCACCTTCGACGCTGTGGCCGCGGACAAGCGCGACGACGGCATCATTCAGACCGACCTCATGGGGCGTAAGCCCGCTGGCAGACTGACGCCGGAGTACCGGCTGTCCACCACGGGCGCGGCCATCACCCATTGGTAAGGAGGGACGCGGGCGATGATGAGCGGCCTGCAGGCCATGGCGCAGCTCGCCGAGCTGTCGCGCCAGCAACAGGATAGCCTCGTCGACCTGGACGCCCAGGCCGAGGCACTACAACGACAGCTGCGAGAGCTGCTGCACCAGCGCGCCGAGCACTTGAAGGCACTGGCGCGGGTGCACGTGGGGGTGATGGATTCAGGCAGGCTCGCCAGCGACCTTGACGCCGTGGAGCGGGGAGCCGCGCAGCTGCTGGAGCAGCGCGACGCTGCCGCCGCCGATCTCACCCGACAGCTCGCGCGCACCGGCGCCGCCAAACAATCCCCCGCGCAGGCGCGCGCGCCGCTTGCCCCGGGGCAGGGGGCGGCCCCCGGGTCCCCGCGACACGCCCGAGCCGCCCCCCGAGCCCCACCGG
>NZ_JAIFKJ010000146.1 GCF_019695415.1 Thiohalocapsa sp. | reverse complement strand
GCCTGGGACAAGCTCCGGACCGACCCGGTCCTGCGCTTCTTGGTGGTCTCGGTCGCGTTCTACGGCATGAGCACCTTCGAGGGTCCGTTGATGTCGATCCGGCAGGTCAACGCGCTGTCGCACTACACCGACTGGACGGTTGGCCACGTGCACTCCGGAGCACTCGGCTGGGTCGCCTTCATCACCTTCGGGGCGATGTACTACCTGGTCCCCAAGCTGTGGAACCGCGCGCAGCTCTACAGCAACCGCCTGGTCGAATGGCACTTCTGGATCGCGACCCTCGGCATCGTCCTCTACATCACCGCCATGTGGGTCTCCGGTATCATGCAGGGCCTGATGTGGCGCGCCTATGACGACTTGGGCTTCCTGCAGTTCTCGTTCATCGAGACGGTCGAGGCGATGCATCCGTTCTACGTCATCAGGGCGCTCGGCGGTGTCTTCTTCCTCGCGGGCGCGCTGATCATGGTCTACAACTTGTGGCGCACGGCCAGGGGCGACGTCGCCACCCAGCCCACCGGCGCCAAGGGCGGCGCCGCGGCGCTGCCGGCGGAGTGAGGCACGGCGATGGCATGGGACAAGCACCAAGTCTTCGAGACCCGCACGGTGGCGCTGACCGCCGGCATCCTCACGGTGGTCGCCATCGGCGGCATCGTCGAGATCGCGCCCCTGTTTTCGATCGAGAACACCATCGAGCGGGTCGAGGGGGTGCGGCCCTACTCACCGCTCGAGCTGGCGGGCCGCGACGTCTACGTGCGCGAGGGCTGCTACGTCTGCCACAGCCAGCAGATCCGCACCTTCCGCGACGAGGTCGAGCGCTACGGCCATTTCAGTCTCGCCGCCGAGAGCATGTACGACCACCCCTTCCAGTGGGGCTCCAAGCGCACCGGACCCGATCTCGCCCGGGTCGGCGGCAAGTACTCCAACGACTGGCACGTCGCCCATCTGGTGGATCCGCGCTCGGTGGTGCCCGAGAGCATCATGCCGCCCTACGCGTTTCTTTTGGAGAACGACCTCGACCCGGTGGCCTACCGCGCCAACGTGGAGACCAACCGCACGGTCGGGGTGCCCTACACCGACGAGATGATCGAGAACGCGCCCTTCGACATGCGCAACCAGGCGGATCCCGACGGCGACTGGGCGGCGGTGCAGGCGCGCTACCCCAAGGCCACGGTCGGCGACCTCGACGGTCAGCCCGACCGGCTCACCGAGATGGACGCGCTCGTGGCGTATCTCCAAATCCTCGGCCGCATGGTCGACTTCACCGAGGTCGATCCCGAGGCCCTCCGCCAGCACTAGGAGGTCCGCTTTGGAAGAAAGCGGCATCATGAACGCGCTCTATCAAATCTGGCTGGTGGGGATGGTGGTGATCTTCCTCGCCATCGTCTGGTGGGCCTTTCGGCCGAAGAACCGCAAGAAGTGGGAAAAGCGTGGCCGCATCCCGCTCGACGACAAGGAGGGCTAGGGATGCCGAGCAAACCGGAAAAGGACGCCGTCACCGGGGTCGAGACCACCGGCCACGAGTGGGACGGCATCAAGGAGCTCAACAACCCGCTGCCGTCCTGGTGGGTCTGGACCTTCTACGTCTGCATCGCGTTCTCGGTGGTGTGGTTCATCCTGTTCCCGGCCATCCCCTTCGGACCCAGCGCCACCACGGGGCTCACCGGCAACACCGCGCGCGAGCGCGTCGCCAACGAGATCCAGGCGGCGGCGGATGCCCGAGCCGGGATCAACCAGCGCATCGTCGAGGCGGATCTCGACACCATCCGCGGCGACCCCGACCTGTTCACTTACGCGCTCACCGGCGGCGAGATCCTGTTCGGTGACAACTGCGCGCCCTGCCACGGCGTCGGCGGCGCCGGCCAGCTCAACTACCCGGTGCTGGCCGACGACGCCTGGATCTGGGGCGGCACCCTCGACGCCATCCAGCAGACGATCCTCTACGGCGTCCGCAACCAGGAGTACGAGTTCGACGCGCGCTTCTCGATGATGCCGCGCTACGGCACCGATCAGCTGCTCACGCGCGAAGAGATCGACCAGGTCGCCAACTACGTCGTCACGCTCTCCGGCCGCGCCCCGGAGGATCCGGCGCTCGCCGAGGCCGGGTCGGAGATCTACGCCCAGCAGTGCGCCTCCTGCCACGGCGCCGGCGGCGAGGGCATGGCGGCCTTGGGTGCCCCCAACCTCACCGACGCCATCTGGCTCTACGGCGGCGAGCTCGGCGACATCCGCCAGCAGATCTGGAACCCACAGCACGGCGTCATGCCGGGCTGGGTCGACCGGATTGCACCCGCAGAGATCAAGATGGTCTCGCTCTACGTCCACAGCCTCGGCGGCTGGCAGTAGACCCGGGCCGTCGCGGCGAGCGCCCGGCGGGGGGGTCCCCGCGGACACCACCGCCACACGCTCGGACCCCCTCCGCGGCGTTCAACGATCGGACACGCCCCACCGGCATCCCCGCGCCCGTCACCAGAGCCAGG
>NZ_JAIFKJ010000060.1 GCF_019695415.1 Thiohalocapsa sp. | reverse complement strand
TCTCTGCTAATGTTGTTGGGCGGGGGGGAGAACGACGACACTCCGCGGGGCCGCCGCGGAAAGGCAACCCCCCACACGGGCACCGCAATCGGTCCCCTGACTGTGGGGCCGATCGCGCCGAGCTGATTGAAAGCCGACTGAAGACCCTGACACCGCTGCAGATCACCTGTGTGGTCAACGCCAGCGAGCAGGACCGGCTGTTCCGGTGCCTCCTGTACACCTATCACTATCTGGGATTCCGAAACACGGCGGGCGAGAACCTGAAGTACCTCGTCCACAGCCGCGACGGACAGCCATTAGCTTGCCTGCTGTTCAGCGCGGCGGCCTGGAAATGTGGTGCGCGCGATGCCTGGATCGGTTGGCCGGCGCCGGTGCGTGAGCGCAACCTGCTCTATGTGACGAACAACTCCCGATTTCTCGTCGTGCCCTGGGTCCGGGTTCCGCACTTGGCCAGTCATCTCCTCTCGCGGATCGCGCGGCGAATCCAAGCCGATTGGATCGCGAAGTATGGCCACTCCCTCTATTGCCTGGAGACCTTCGTCGATCGCAGCCGCTATCGCGGTGTCTGCTATCAGGCCGCCAACTGGCAGCTGGTCGGCCAGAGCACGGGGCGCAGCCGCAATGACCGCGATCATCGCCTGAGCGTCGCAGCAAAGGACCATTACCTCTATCCCCTGACACGGGATTTTCGCCGCCGGCTGTGCGATGACACCTGAGCAGGCACAGGCGATCTATCTTGCCGGACAGGAGGCCGTGGTCATGCACCTGTGCCAGCTCGATGCACAAGTGCAGGCATCCCAGCAGGAGATCGAGGCGCTGCAACGCAAGATCGCCCAGCTCTCGAAGAACTCGTCTAATTCCAGCAAACGCCCTTCTTCGGATGACATCACCAAGCCCAAGGGCGGCAAGAAAACCCGCAGGCCGGATGAGAAGGGCAACCCGATCGGCGGGCAACCGGGCCATCCGAAGCATACCCGTGCGCCCTATCCGCCCGAGGCGATCTCCCACCTCCATGAGCATGAATCCACAGACTGTCCCCTCTGTGGTGGCCCGGACATCCTGTGGCTCGAGGATCTGCCCCCGCGCGTGATTCAGCAGACCGAGGTCAAAGAGATCGTGGTGATCCGCGAAGAGCACCGCGCCTATGCCTATTGGTGTGAAGCGTGCGGGCAGATCCACTATGCGGAGTTTCCCCCGCAGGTGCTCAAAGAAGGGCTGTTCAAGACCCGGCTGACGGCGCTGGTCGCCTACATGAAGAACGTCTGTCATGCCTCCTTCTCGACCGTGCGCAAGTTTCTGCGCGACGTGATTGGAGAGCCCGTCTCGCGTGGCTATCTGGCGAAGATCATCCAGAAGGTCAGCCAGTCCCTGGAGCGGCCCTATGAGGAGCTGCTCGCGCGCATCCCGCTGGAGGCCACCCTGAATGTGGATGAGACCGGCCATAAGGACAATGGCGATCGGTTCTGGACTTGGGTCTTCAAGGCCGAGCTCTATGTGCTGTTTCGCATCGACAAGTCGCGCGGCTCGCAGGTCTTGATCGAGGTCTTGGGCAAAGAGTTCGACGGCACCTTGGGCTGCGACTACTTCTCGGCCTACCGCAAGTTCATGAAGGACTTCCAGGTCGCCGTGCAGTTCTGCATCGCTCACCTGATTCGCGATATCAAGTTTCTCACCACGCTGCCTGACGCGCCCACCCGTGCCTACGGCAACAAGCTGCTCCATGCCGTCAAGGGGCTCTTCAAGGTTATCCATCAGCACGACAGCCTCACCCCGGACGATTTCCGCGCCGCACTCGAGCTGGCCAAGGCGCAGATGATCCAGATCGGCATCGCGGAGGCGCCCAGCTGGCTCGATGAGGAAGGCAAGGAGCAGAAGCGCGAGGCGCAGAACATGGCCGAGCGTTTTCGCAAGCACGCCAAAGCGTATTTCCAGTTCATCACCACGCCCGGCATGGATCCGACCAACAACGTCGCCGAGCAGGCCATCCGTTTCATCGTCATCGACCGCCTTGTCACCCAGGGCACCCGCAGCGCCAAAGGCCGCCGTGCCAACGAACGGCTATGGACCGTCATCGCCACCTGCGCACTTCAGGGGCGCTCGGCGTTCGAGTTCATCCTCCAGGCCGTGCAGGCTTACTTCCATGACGAGCCCCCGCCCTCTCTTCTCCCCGCACCTCCCTGATCAGCCGCCACTGATTGTCGACTTGCCTCGAGCCCCTCTTTGTTGAGAGCAGGTCGCTTCTCTCGGCATCCGTTTGCACGGCTATGTTCAATTCTGCCCCCAAGACCGCCTCCTGGGTTCGCTTGCCGAGAGGCGATCGCAACCCCGTGAACGGTTACAGAAAATCTTACGCCCCTCCCGATCACCAGGCGACCCCTACCCGCCGGAACACCCCCATTCCACCCCACACCCGCATCTACCGCTGGCAGTTACCCTCACACCAAACACCCCCACACCATCCAGCCGTCGCCGGCCAAA
>NZ_JAIFKJ010000322.1 GCF_019695415.1 Thiohalocapsa sp. | reverse complement strand
TGTTTTGTGCCAGCAGTAGACTGCATACTCGTCGCTCAGGCGTCTCGTGGTCTCGGATATGTTGATAATCGACAGCCATTCCCGCCCTAGCGCTGCTGCTGTTCATTATTCCGGTTTTCGGCCTCGGCCCCGGCTCGGCGCTGGTCGCGCTGTTCCTCTACAGCCTGCTGCCCATCGTGCGCAACACCCACGCCGGCATCACCGGCATCGCGCCGTCGCTGCAGGAGGCCGCCGAGGCCATCGGGCTGCCGCCCCGGGCGCGGCTCTGGCGCATCGAGCTGCCGCTGGCCCTGCCGATGATCCTGGCGGGCATCAAAACCGCCGCGGTGATCAACGTCGGCGCCGCCACACTGGGCGCGCTGATCGGCGCCGGCGGCTATGGCCAGCCCATCCTCACCGGCATTCGGCTGGACGACACGGCGCTGATCCTCGAGGGCGCCATTCCGGCGGCGTTGTTTGCGCTGGGGGTGCAATGGGGCTTCGAGCGGGCCGAGCGTGCGGTCGTGCCGCGCGGGCTGAAACCGCGCTGAAGCCGGGGTGAGGTTGCCGTGGCTTGCGGGAGCCCGGCCGCGGTCGATGCTGGCATGCGCGGCGTCGAGCCGGGCGCGGAACCGTTCGTCTGTCCGGCGGTCCACCACCCACGAGCCGGTGATTCCCAGCCGATTTCCAGCGAGACGCCTGCCAGTCGGAGGCCTGCCAGTGAGACATCGGCAGGTCTCGAGATGACCTTATTGGCTCGCCCGAAGCCGGTAAGATGGTGGACTGACACCCGCCAAGCCGTGAGCGGCTTTGCTGACAATGCAGATATCAACGCGCTTTCGTACCTCCCTATGAGCCAGTCGCCCATCGACAACCCCAAGCATCAGAACCCTGGCGGCCAGCCGGTGCTGGTGGGCGAGAATGCGCGCCGGGATGACGTGGACCAAGCCTGGGAGCAGGACAACCAGGCCTGGTGGGATTGGTACATGACCCTCGCCGACAACAGCGGCGAGCCCGCCGCCGGGCAGCAGGCGCTCGACCCTGCCTGGGATGCGGCGGGCAACCTCGACGGCGCCACAGACGTGGACGAGGCGGCCGTCCGCGCCGAGTTGTCGGCCCCTTACCCACTGACAGCCGACCAGATCGATGCCTTCCGCGCCAACGGCTACATCAAGCTGCCGGGGGTGTTGTCTGCGAGCGCGACGCGGCTGCTCCGGCGGGAAATCGCGGAGCTCCTGGGCGCTGCCTTCGACACGCGGCTCGACGGCGGCACCCATGGGCGCTTTCTCAGCGCCGAGATGGCCTGGCTCGAGCACCCGCTGCTGCGCGCGTACGTACTCAGCCCGCGCATCGCCAAGATCTGCGCGGATCTGCTCGGCGTCACCGGGGTCCGGCTCTATCACGACAACCTGATGTCCAAAGAGCCCGGGTGCGGGCGCACACCCTGGCACTACGACGCGCACCACTTCCCGCTGGCCACCAACGACGTGGTGACGGCTTGGATCCCCGGGCAGCCGATTCCGCGGGCCATGGGCCCACTGTGCTTCGCATGGCCCATCGACGTCTACAAGCTCGTCCAAGGCGTGGCCTTCAACAAGTTCGACACCAGCTATGATCGGGGCGTCGGGGAGGTCTTCCGCCGCAATGCCGTTGCCGTGGACGACGGCCCGTTCGCTGCGGGAGAGGTTAGCTTCCACCACAATCTCTGCTTTCACTCGGCGGGTGCCAACCACACCAATCAGAGTCGCGTGGTGCTGGCAAACACCTTCTTCGCGGACGGCGCGCGGGTGCTGGAGCACCCGACGATGGTCTCGGGTGACTGGCAGAAGTTCATTCCAGGTGCGGCGCCCGGCGCCGTCGCCGCGAGTCCGCTGAATCCGGTCTGCTGGCCCCCGCAAGCGTAGACCCCTCTCCGCGTCGTGCGAGGGCGCCGAGGCCGCGCGTCAGCGCCCGAGTGCCTTGCCCCGTTGCGATCGGCCCCCAGCTCTTGCGCCCATGCCCTGTCGCCCGCGCTCGCCCCGGCTGGAGGGTCCGTCGTCAACCCCATTCAGCCGAGCGAATGCATTCATGAGCGACACCTTCGAGCGCAGCTGCGAGCACTGGAGCGAGACCGGGCGCCGGGAGATGGAAGACTTCTACGCCCTCGCGTCGGTGGACTACCGTCATCTGGCCGAGGCCCTGGACTGGGTCGATTGGCTCCGAGCCCGCCAAGCCCGGGCCGGCCAGAGACCGGTGCGGCTGCTCGATGTCGCTTGTGGCTCGGGCAAATTCCCATCCGCGCTGCAGCGCTACGCAGGCGTGTCACCGAGCCGCGTTGCTGCCGTCGATTATTCGTTGCTCGACCCGTCCGCCTTCTCCATCGCGGAGACCCGTGGTGTCTTGTCTCCGCCCTTCGTCGCGGGGGCCGAATACGAGAGCACCCTGCAGGCGCTAGACTGTCCACCCCAGCACTTCGACGTCGCCTGGGCCACGCATGCGCTCTATGCACTGCCAGCCGAGGAGCTGGAAGCCGGGCTGGAACGGCTGCTGCATGCGGTCGGCGATGCGGCCTTCATTGCCCACGCTGCGAGCGACTCCCATTACCTGCGCTTCTACCGCGCCTACCTGGACGCCTTTCGCGCCGGCGGCGGCACCCCCTGTGTCAAGTCCGAGCAGATTGGGGCCGCGCTGGAGCGTCTCGGGGCGAGGCCGCGGGTGCACGGGATTCGCTACTCCAACGGTGCGCCCGAAGCACAGGCGGCGCAGGTTCAGGGCTACCTGCAGCGCTGCCTCTTCGATGACAGCCTGGATCTGGAGCAGATGCTTGCCCATCCAGTCACCGGCGCCTACCTCGAGAGCTGCCGGCAAGGGGGCGAGTGGCGCTTCGCCCAGCACGTCTTCCTGATCTTCTGCGAGACCTGACGCCGCCGCTCGACCGCCACCCGCGGAGCCCGCGTGCGTGCTCCACCACCACAAAGGTTCCATGGAGGCGACGTGCTGCTGCGAGAGGCAGGTCCGACGCTGGCGCTCGGCCTACTATTGACCTTCGGCTCCAGTATTGGCCAGACCTACTTCATCGGCCTGTTCGCAGGCGCCGTGCGCGACGACCTGGCTTTGAGTCACGCCGGCTTCGGCGGTCTGTACACCCTGGCCACCGCGGTTGGCGCCGCGCTGTTGCTCTGGCTCGGCAAGGCTGCTGATCGGTTCCAGCCGGGCCCGCTGGCGGCCGCAGTAATGCTGCTGCTGAGTGGGGCGGCGCTGGGGATGGCAAGCGCGGACTCGATCTGGCTGCTGGTGCTTGCCCTCGTCGGTCTGCGCTTTCTCGGCCAAGGGATGCTGGGCCACATCACCGTGACCATGCTGGCGCGGCGTTTTGCCGCCGGTCGGGGGCGCGCCCTCGGCGTCGCGATGCTGGGCTACCCGATCGGCGAGGCGCTGCTGCCCGTGCTCGTGGCCCTGGCCCTGGCGGCCTTCGGGTGGCGGGCGATCTGGCTCGGCGCGGCGACAGTGATGCTGCTGATGATTCCCATGGTCTTGCGGCTGGAGCGAGCCATGCGCCGCACAGCGCAGGGCCGGCACGCGCCCGTCGGCACCGCGGCCGCGCCGGCCGCCGGCTGGAGCCGGTCGCAGGTGCTGCGGGACGGCCGGTTTCATGCGCTGCTGCCGACACTGGCAGCAACGCCCTTTATCGTCACCGGCGTGCTGTTCCATCAGGTGCACCTGGCGCAGGCCAAGGGTTGGACACTGCCGGAGCTCGCGGCCTGCTATCCGCTGTACGCGCTCGCCGCCACCGGCGCGGCGCTTGGCTGCGGCTGGCTCATCGATCGTCTCGGCGCGATCCGGCTGCTGCCCGTCTTCCTGCTGCCGCTGGCACTGGGCTTGGCGCTTGCCGGGAGCGACATCGGCGGCGGCGCCGACGGCACTGCGCTCGCGATCGCCGCGGCCTTCATGGCCCTTGTCGGCGCCACCGCGGGCAGCGCGACGGTGCTGTTCGGCGCCCTTTGGGCGGAGGTCTACGGCACCCGTCACCTGGGTGCCATCCGCGGGCTTGTTGCGGCCTACATGGTCTTCGCCACCGCGTTGGCTCCCGGCACCCTCGGCTGGCTGCTGGACCAAGGCACCGAGCCGCAGCAGCTGCTGCTCTGGCTTGCCGGCTGCGCCCTGCTCTGCGCTGTTGCCACCCTGCCGCTGCTACCGCGCCTGCAGCAGACGCGGGCAACCCTGAGCCCAGGCCAAGCGCCTCCTCCAACCCACCACCAAGGCCCTGCTGACTGCCATGCCTGAACCCATCCACATCGACAGCCGCTGGGCGCAACGCCTGCGAAGCGGCGAGCAGCCGGACGCAGCGGACGTGCGCGAGCACCTGTTGGCCGTGCACCAGCGCCACGCAGGCTTCACCGAGGCCGTCGCCCGAGGCTGTCGCGACGCGGCCGGGCGCAACAGCTACGAATGGCTCGCGGAGGTGATCGACCCCTCCCGGCATCGGACCGTCCTGGATCTTGCCTGCGGCAGCGGTGTGCTTGCGGAGGTCTGTCTGCAACGCCACGGCGATGCGATCGAGCTGATCGGCGTCGATATGAGCGCGGACGAGCTCGCCTTGGCGCGCCGCCGCATGCCGAACCCCGGCGTCAGATTGCACCAGGCCCTCGCCCAGAGCATGGACTGCATCCCGGACGCGGGCGTCGACGTGGTGCTCTGTCATTGGGCCCTGACCCTCATGGACCCGATCGAGCCGGTGCTCGCCGAGATCCGGCGGGTTTTGCGTCCGCAGGGCATCCTGGCCGCGATCATCGACGGCGACATCGCGAGCTCCCCCAGCTACGCTGCGGTGCACGATGTGATCTATTCGGCGGCGCAGCACGAGTACCCTTGTTATGCCAACGCGGATCTCGGTGACGCCAGGGTCCGCACCCCGGAGCCGCTCGCTGCGCTGCTTCGGCAGACCTTCCCCGACGCCTCGGTTCGGATCGAGCCCGGACTGGTCAGTCTCGATGGTGCACCGCAGACATTGGCGCAGGAGGCCACAGGCTTCTTCTACGCGTCCTTCGTGCTGTCCCCGCAGGCGCGGGCGCGGGTGTTGGCCCAGGTCGCGACAATCCTCTGCGCCGATGTCGGCAGCGACGGGCGGGGGCGCTTCGACATGCCGATTCGTCGGCTCGTCGCGCAGCTCTAGGGCGGGCAGCGGCAGCGACGGCATCCGCCACCAGCCGAGCGCTCGGTGCCATCGCGCTCGGGACCCGGTGCTCAGGCCCCGGTGCTCAGGCCCCTATGCTGCTTGCAGCCGGGTGTGCCGGCCACCTCCCGTCAACACGTCACAGTCGTGCATCGTGATGCGGTTGCGTCCTGCCGCGAGCGTTGGCAACGCCTGAGGCCGCAGCGGTGCACCGGCTCGGTCACGCCGCAGAGCCCTCGATCCAGTCGCTGGCCTGGCCGAGCCGGGGGCGCGCAAGTGCCTGCTGCGCGCGCCGTTGGTCGGGGCATACAAAAGATGGACAAATTAGAAGGAGACTTATTGATACCTTTTCAAAACGCAGACATTGCGTTTCAGGATCATGGACAAACCTCCTCTGGTGCGACAGAAGCCCGTCCGCGGACGGCAACCCTCAGCCTCGGAGAATCGCCAATGACCTTTCGCAAAACCACCATCACTGTCGGCATCCTGCTCAGCCTCGGCCTCAGCGTGGGCACCGCGGAACAGGCCGCCGCCGGGAGCGGCTGCGGCAAGATGACTGCCTACCAGGGCCAACCGCACGGTCGCGTGATGATGCACCCCGGCGGCTATGGCTATGCGCCGGCCGCCCGTCAAATGCCGCGTCCTACGGCTGCACACCCGGCGATGTACTGGGGCGGGCAGCCACCGCGGATGGTCAAGATCGCGGATGCCGAAGCCGCCAGTGATGCACCCGGGGACATCGTGGACGTCGCCGTCGGTGCCGGCAGCTTCGAGACGCTGGCCGCGGCGCTGCAGGCGGCCGGCCTGGTGGAGACCCTGAAGGGCGAGGGGCCCTTCACCGTCTTCGCGCCCACCGATGAGGCCTTCGCCGCAATCCCGGAGGCGCAGCTCGAGGCGCTGCTCGCGGACAAAGAGGCGCTGACCGCTGTGCTGACCTACCACGTGGTACCGGGCAAGGTCATGGCGGCGGACGTTGTCGACCTCGACAGCGCAACCACGGTCCAGGGCGCGGATCTGACCATCGGCACCGCCGACGGAGTCACGGTCGATGGTGCGAACGTCGTGAAGACCGATATCGAAGCCAGCAACGGCGTCATCCACGTCATCGATGCGGTGCTCATGCCCAAGTAGGCAGCAACGCCTGGCGCTGCACGGCCGCGGCTCGCCGCGCGCGGCCGCCCGATGGGCGAACGTGCCGTTGTAGCGCCACACCCAGCCCTGCGCCCACCCATCGATGACACTGACACGAGGAGCAAGCGACCATGAGCGACGACATCACCACCTGGCCCGAGCTGGCGATCTCTCTTTACGACAAGTTGACCGGCCGGGGTGCGGAGATCACCTACGAGTTCGATCAGCTGGACGTCTATGTGCCGGCGAGGGTCGACGCCGATCCGAAATCGGCTAAATGGACCCTGAATGGTACGTTGAAAATCCGCACCCGTGACGCCGGTGCGGCGTCATAAGTGGACCCCCCAACGCTGACGAACGGGGCAGACTCAACGGCGAAGCATAACCGGCTGCTGCTGGCAGGGAGTTTGTGCCTGACCGGTCCCAATGGCGAGCGATTCCAGGTCCGCGGTGCTGGTGAGCGTCTCGAGGTGGACGTCGACCCTGCGGCGCTGAGCCTCGGCGTCCTCTCGCGTCTGCCCTCGCGAGGCACCCGCCGGCGTTGGCTGCTGGCCGCTCAGCCGGCGCTGCGCCGGGCCGGGGTCTCCGTCGAGATACGGATGAACGGCCGTCCTGTCGCCTTCTACGGTTGGCAGAGCAAGCCAACCTTCCTCGCCCGCGTGCTGGGTCTCGGTCCGGTCGAAGTGAGGCTCTCTCAGCTGTTGTCCGCTTGGCTACGCCGGCTGCCAGCTCACGCGGATCAGTGAGCGAGCAGCACCAAGGCAGTTGGAGAAGGTTGTTGATGTCGCGCGTACCGGCCTTCGTCGAGGCGCGTGGCGCGTTGAATCTCGTCTTCTCTCGCAGCGGCCACTGTGGGCGCTTAGTCTCTTACCTCCAAAACCTTCGACAAATCGGTGAAGAGCCCAGAGCGCCGCTCTGACCAGGCTAGGTTGCACGAAGTACTCGCGGATCACGAGCGCGG
>NZ_JAIFKJ010000064.1 GCF_019695415.1 Thiohalocapsa sp. | reverse complement strand
CCGGCTCCGTCTGATTTTTGGGCAGGATGCCCAATAAATCAGCATCTCCCTAAGTCAGGCCGCAGCACGGCGCAGGCCACTCCCTGCGAGCAGACGCGACAAACCAAATCGGACTCCGCGGCGACGGCGCTACAGAATCCCCTCGCGCTCCAGCTGTCGGGTCAGCACCTCGATCTGCACGTCCAGGTCCTCCACGTCCCGCTCCAGCAGCACCTGGTATTGATCGCGGAAGGCGGCCTCCACTGTCTCCAGCGCATGGCGGAAACGTTGCTCCAGCTCGGGCGCCGCGACCTCCCCATGGGTCTTCGCATAGCCCTCCACCACGCGCTGCACGCCATCCAGGTAGACGTTCAGAAACTTCCGCGCCCGCCACAAATCCCGCGGATCGTCCTGGACACGCGCCAGGATTTGCCGCGCCAGCGTGGCGATGCGTGTGAGCCTTCTGTCCAGCTCCGGCTGGCGGATGTTGCGGCTCGCCTGCTCGATGGCGGCGATGGAGCCGGCGGCGCGGCGCAGGGACTCGCTGCCATAGCTGCCCAAGCCCTGCGGCCGGCGGCGCAGGAAGGCGAAGTCCAAGCCATAGACCAGATGGAAGCCGAGCAGGGTCACCAGCGCAAAGGCGGCGCCGATGGCCGGATGATGGCCGGCACCGAGCCATGCCGTCACGCCGCTGCCCATCGCCATGAGCCCCGCGCCTGCGGTCTTCGGCGACCAGCGCTGCCACCAGGCAGCGGTGCCGGATGCGGCAGCTGCGTCGCGGAGCCCCCCGCGGGCCAGCAGCGCACCGCCGAGCAGCAGGCCATAGCCGAGGACATCGCCAACCAACAGCCCAAGCTGCCCGCGGATCAGCGCGACCAGTGCAGCGGCCGCCGCCGGCAGCGGCAGCAGGAAAAGCAGCCAGTCGGGCACTGTCGCGTCCGCTTCGGCCGCCGCGGGCGGAGCTGGCCCAGCCTGCCCGTTGATCCATCGCCAAAGCGCCACCACCAGCGCGACCACGATGGCGATGAGCAGGACAAGCAGGAGGAGTCGTTTCATGGCCGCGCCCTCAGGGCACCGCGACCGCTGTCGAGGCGGCCGTCGCCGGCGCGCTGCAAGACGTCAGCAGCGCCTGCGAGGAGGCGATACCGATGCCCACGACCAAGAACAAGGTGCCGACCAGGCGGCGCTGGCGTTCCGACATGGCAGAAGCCCTGCGTGAATGACCTCGAGCTGAGCGCGCCGCGGCCTTCGCTGGCGGCGACACCACCCCCCGGCGCCAGTATTGCGCGGAAGCGTACCGGCCCGCGAGCACAGATGAGCCAGGCCACCCAAATGACGCTCGCTCCTCCCGGGCTCATGGCTGGCAGCCTCCGACTCCAGTATCCACGTGCCCGCCATGCAAAGAAAAAGGCCCCGCGGCCGGAGCCGCGAGGCCTTTTCGTGTGTGTGGTAGCGGGGGCAGGATTTGAACCTACGACCTTCGGGTTATGAGCCCGACGAGCTGCCTGACTGCTCCACCCCGCAACTGAGCCGCCTATGGTAGCGCGGCGGAATTTGCCTGACAAGCCCTGTGTGGGAGATTTGGCCGAGCTGCCTATTTCCAGTGTGGCCAGGCGCAGCGGTATTGCTGGCGCGCTATGGAAGCGCCGATTGATTGGCGCTTCCCGTGCGGGGCAGGATGCCCCGCCATGTTCGGCGACGTAAGTCGCTGAAAATGAAGGAGCCGGGAAACCGCCCAATGTCTGGAGAGGCCCGGCTCCGTCTGATGTTTGGGCAGGATGCCCAATCAATCAGCATCTCCCTATGGGAGCGGCCTCTGGCTGCGGCTGCTCCGCTCGGTCGGCCATCGCGGGACGGACGCCGCTCCCACACGGGTCAGTCGTGAGGGGAGAAGTCCTGCGGGTAAGGGTTGGTGTGGTTGCGGCGGATATGGATGTAGCCGTGCTCGGAGGCGGCGTGGCAGTTGTTGCAGCCCACCAGCAGCTCGTCGTAGGCGGCGTCGATGGCATCGCGCTCGCCGCCTTCGATGGCGGCTTCCAGCTGCTCGAAGGCGGGCATCAGGGTCTTTTTCAGGTTCTCGGCGATGGGGATGCCTTCGTATTCCTCGATCTCGCTGACCGCCTCGATGACCTCTTCCACCTCGTGGACGTAGAAGCCCTCCAGCGTCGGGTTATTGGCGTCGACGGCGAGGCCGAGCTTGTGGGAGTAGTACTGCATGTTGTGCATCAGCAGCAGCAGATGCATACCCTCGAAGGGCGAGTCGTGGTCTTCGCCGTGCTCGCCCTCGCCTGCCGCTGCCGGCAGGCCGAGCACGAGACTCGCGAGCATCAGGAAAGTGGTGAATCGCTTGTGCATGGAAGGCTCCTGTTGCAGTGGGTGGGGATGGGGTGCGGGCGGATGCTCAGATGTTATACCCGTGGCTCAGAGTGTCTTCAGATATTCGAGGACCCCCCTCCCCTCAGGCCCCATCCACCCCGCCCCCAACACCTGCCCCCGCATCACACACCCAAC
>NZ_JAIFKJ010000110.1 GCF_019695415.1 Thiohalocapsa sp. | reverse complement strand
GGGTGCGGGGGGGGGGGGGCCAGGGCGCAGAGGGTGGGGGGCAGCTGCAGCAGGGCCGCGAGCGGCGGGCGGTGCAGAGAGGCAGCGAGCAGCGGGAGCAGCGGCACCGCCGCCGCGGCCGCGAGCAGCGGCAGCAGGGGCTTCAGGCGCGTCGCAAGCCGCTGCGCTCGACCCGCCACGGGCGCCACGAACGGCTCAGGGCCGTACGCTGTCGATGGTGACACTCACCGCGCCGGTGCTGGCGGCGGAGACAGGACCTTCGATGCCCTCCAGATCCCCAGGCTGCGGCATGGCCTGGCCACTGGGGGAGACGCGCGCGCCCACCAGCACTTGCGGGAAGGCGGACAGGCGCATCTGCGGCATCATGGCCATGCTGTCGTCCAGACGCACGCTCGCCGGCAGGTCAGCGAGCGTCAACCGCTGGACGGCCAGGGGCATGGGCGGGCCGGCTGCGGCGCGGGCGAACACGAACACCGTGGTCTCGGGCGGCATGCGGCCTGCGAGCGCCGGCGCCAGCGAGACGCTGACATCAATGGCTGCGCCCGTCGTCTCCTGTGGCGGCGGCGCTGTGGGGGAGGGCTCCGTTTGCGCAGCGGGCTCCGCGGCCGGCGCCGCCTGCGTGGGCTCGGGGGCAGTGGGCGTCGGCGGTGCCGGCTGAGCCGGCTGTTGTGCACTCGTCGTGGCCTCGCCGGCGGGCGGTCCTGCCGTGCCCGCTTGCGTGCCATCGGTGTTGGCCGCGAGCTGCATCTGTGGCGGTATGCCGGCGCGCTCCTGGGCCTGCGCGATGAGCTGGCGCAGCTCTTGGGCGTCGTCGCTCTCTGGGTCTACTTGCTCAAGCACGCGCTTCCAGGCGGTGGCGGCGGATTGGTACTGGCCCCTTTGGAAGGCGACCATGCCGGACAACCAGCGCGCGGTCGCGTTGTCTGGCTCTGCGGCCAGGACCTCGGAGATCAGCTCGGCGGGCTTGCCTTCGAGGTCTCGGTTGTTGTTCGCGGCGATGCTTTCGGCGTAGGCCAGCGTGACCTGGGTGTCATCGGGCAGCAGCTCGTGGGCTCGCGCCAAGGCCTTCTCGGCGTCTGGAATGCGCCCCAAGGCGAAGTAGGTACGCCCGAGCATGGTCCAGCCCTCGCCGTCGTCTGGGGCCTGTTGCAGGCGTTCTTCTAGGCGCTGCACCAGAACGTCAAGCGCCGGCATGCCGTCCGCGCCGGCGTGCTGCTGCGCACCGGCGCCGCCGCCGGCTGCGGTTAGCTCCAGCTGGGGGATAATCTGCCGCTCACCCAGGAGCAGGTAGAGTGCGAGGGCCATGGCCGGCACCGCGAACACCAAGGCGGCAGCGGTGAGGCTTGGGCCCGGCAGCTTCACGTGCGCCACGGGCTTGGGGTCGTCTGGGCCGAGATCCGCGGTGTCGCGCAGCAGCTCCCGCTCCAGGTCGCGGCGGGCGGCCTCGTACTGGGTGCGGTCGAGCTTGCCGGCGGCGAGGTCTGTGTCCAGCTCCGCGAGCTGCTGCTTGAACAGCTCCAGGTTGACGCGCGCCTGGTCGGCTTCGGCCGCGCTGTCGGCGTTGTCACGACCGGCGATGAGCGGGGCGACGACAAAGAGCACCGCCAGCAACGCGACGCCGGCGGCGAGAATCCAGAAGATGGTCATAACAGGGTTTGCTTGGACAGGCTCAGGTGGGCTTTTTGGGCTCGCCGTCGGCGGCGCTGTCGGCACCTAGAAGGGTGCGCAGGCGCTCGCGCTCGGCTTCGGACATATCGTCGTCTCCTGCGGGCTTGCGGCGCAGTACCGCGCGCAGCATGAAGAAGGCGGCGATGCCGATGATGACGAAGGGCCCGAACCAGAGCACGTAGGTGGAGGGCTTGAGCGGCGGGTCGTAAAGCACGAAGTCCCCATAGCGTGCGACGAGGAAATCCAGAATCTCGTCCTCAGACTGGCCGGCGCGCATCATGCGGTAGACCTCGTTGCGAAGATCCTGGGCCAGTTCCGCCTGGGAGCCGGCCAGGGATTCGTTTTGGCAGACCAGGCAGCGCAGCTTGGCGATTAAGTCCCGAAACTCCTGTTCCTGGGCCGGGCTGTCGAATTGGAATTCCTCCAGCGTATACGCCGGCGTTGCGGTCGCGACGGCGAGGAGTGCCGCGAGCAGGATGGTCTTGAGCAGTGGTGGCATGCCTGTTGGAAGTTTGAAGTGTGAAGTTCGAAGTTTGAAGGCGTGCTGCCGACGGCTCGGCATGCAGCGGGGGGCCTCATTGGGCGCGGGCCCACAGCTCGGCCGACGTTGTAAGGCCCGACGCTGGTGACACGTGCTCGCGGTCGTTGCGGCCTCAGCTCGCGAAAATTGTGGCCGCTTCGCGTAGGCCCTCCGGGGTGCGCAGACTTGAGTCGGCGGCCCGGGCAAGTGGCCGTCCGTCCGCCGCCGGGGAGTCGGCGCCCGGCTCGGGCGCTGCGCAGCCTTGCCTCACCCCCTCGCCCGCAGCTCCGAGACCAGCGGCTGCAGCTTCTTCTCCCAGACCTCGCGATCGATGGGTCCAATGTGCTTGTAGCGGATGATGCCGTCCTGATCGACGACGAAGGTCTCCGGGGCGCCGTAGACGCCCCAATGGATGCCGACGGTGTTGTCAGGGTCGTAGCCGTTCAGGTCATAGGGGTTGCCGGTGAGCTGGAGCACGCGCATGGCGTCCTGTGCCTCGTCTTTCCAGTTGAGGCCGACGATCTGGAAGTCCGGGACTTCAGACAGTGCCATCAGCGCCTGATGCTCGGCCCGACAGGAGCTGCACCAGGATGCCCAGACGTTCACCAGCGAGATCTTGCCCTTGAGATCGGCCTCGGTGACGGTGCGATTCGGATCCTCGAGCGCCGGCAGGCTGAACTGCGGCACCGGCTTACCGATGAGGGGGGAGGGGACCTCTCGCGGGTCCTGCCCCAAGCCCCAGACCAACAGTGCCACCAGCCCCGCGAAGACGATCAGCGGGGTCAGGTAGCGCACAGATTTGGACATGGCCATGGCTGTGCCCCTCAGGCCCTTGCCGCCACAGGATCTGCGGCGGGCTTGCGCGCCCGGGCGCCGGCAAGGCGGTAGCGCGGATCGGAGACGGCCAGCGCGCCGCCCAGGGCCATCAGGATCGCACCCAGCCAGATCCAGCGCACATAGGGCTTGTAATAGAGCCTGAGCGCCCAGTCACCGCTGTCGCCCACCGCCTCACCCAGCGATACGTAGATGTCGCGGAAGAAGCCTGGGTCGATGGCAGCCTCCGTCATGGGCATGCCGCCGCCCAGGTAGGCGCGCTTTTCCGGGTACAGCTTGGTCACCTCGCGGTCGCCCCGGTAGACATTGAACTCGCCGCGCTGGGCTATGTAGTTCGGCCCCGGGACCTGCTGCGCGCCCAGGAACTCGAAGCGGTAGCCGGCGAGCTCATAGCTGTCGCCCGGGGACATGCGCACGTCCTCTTCCAGCTGATAGTTGGAGAGCACCGTGACGCCGACGATGAACATCGCCACGCCGACATGGGCGGTGACCATGCCGTAGAAGCTGCGGCCTCCGCCGCGCAGGTCGGCAAGGATGGCCGGCCCCATGCCGCTGAGCCCGCCCTTGTTGCGCAGGCGCTCGCGCACGATGGCGACGTGCGCGAAGAAGAGCCAGGCGGCGAGCGCAAGACCAACGGGCACCCAAAGCGTCTTGGTATTGAACACCGGCAGGGCGCTGATGGCGAGGACGGCTGCGCTGAGCGCCAGCGCCCACCAGAGTGTCTTCAGCACGCGCAGGGGCTCGTCATGCTTCCAACGGGTGGCTGGCCCAAGCCCGATGAGCACCGCAAGGAAGGGTGACAGGGCCAGAAACATCTTGTTGAACCAAGGGAACCCGACAGAGATCTTGCCCCAGTTGAATGCCTCGTAAATGAGCGGCGCCAAGGTGCCGAATAAGACCAGCACCGTGAAGGCGACAAAAATCAGGTTGTTGCCGAGCAGTGCCGATTCTCGTGAGAGCAGGCTGAAGCGCCCGCCGTCAGAGACCTCCGGCGCGCGCCAGGCATAAAGCGCCAGTGATCCGCCCACCACGATGCACAGGAAGACCAGAATGAAGAGTCCGCGCGACGGGTCGGTGGCGAAGGCGTGCACCGACGTGAGCACGCCAGAGCGCACCAGGAAGGTGCCGAGCAGGCTCAGCGAGAAGGCGCAGATCGCGAGCAGCACCGTCCAACTCTTGAAGGCAGCACGCTTTTCTGTCACCGCCAGCGAGTGGATCAGCGCGGTGCCGACCAGCCACGGCATGAACGAGGCGTTTTCGACCGGGTCCCAGAACCACCAGCCGCCCCAGCCGAGCTCGTAGTAGGCCCACCAGGAGCCGAGCATGATGCCGATGGTGAGAAAGACCCAGGCAACGGTGGTCCAGGGCCGTGACCAGCGCGCCCAGGCGGCGTCCAGCCGACCGCCGATGAGGGCGGCAACAGCAAAGGCAAAGGCCACCGAGAAGCCCACGTAGCCCATGTAGAGCATGGGTGGATGGATGGCGAGCCCCGGATCCTGCAGCAGGGGGTTCAGGTCACGCCCTTCGGCCGGCACCGGGAACAGCCGCTCGAAGGGGTTGGACGTGAGCAGCATGAACAGCAGAAAGCCGATGGCGATCATGCCCTGCACCGAGATGACCCGGGAGACGACGGTGAGCGGCAAGTTGCCGCTGAAGGCCGCCACCGCGGCACCCCAGGCGGCCATCATCAACACCCAGAGCAGCAACGAGCCCTCGTGCCCGCCCCAGACGGCGGAGACCTTGTAGATGGTGGGCAGCAGGGTGTTCGAGTGATCAGCGACGTAGAGCACCGAGAAATCGCTGGTTAGGAATGCCTGGGTCAGCGCGGCGAAGGCGATGGCAAGCATGGTGAGCTGCCCATACGCCAGCGGCCGGGCCATGGCCATCCAAGGGCGGTTGCCCGAGAGTGAGCCCGCCAGCGGAAAGGCCGCCTGGACGACGGCCAGCAGCAGCGCCAGGATCAGCGCGAAGTGTCCGAGCTCGGGAATCATTGGGTCACCGTATTGCCTGTGGCGGGCATGGACTGGACGGCGGTCTCCACGACGCCCTTTGCATGGACGGTCTGCAGCGTGTCTTCCACCTCCGGCGGCATGTAGGATTCATCGTGCTTGGCAAGCACCTGGTCGGCGTAGAAGACGCCGTCCTCGCCGATGCGGCCCTTGGCCACCACGCCTTGGCCCTCGCCGAAGAGGTCCGGCAGGATGCCCGTGTAGCTGACCGGCACGGTCTGCGCATTATCGGTGACATCGAAGCGTACCGTGAGGCCGTCCTCCTGGCGGTTCAGCGTGTTCTCCACCACCAGCCCCCCAACGCGGAAGACGGCATCGGTGGGATGCTCGCCGGCGTGTACTTGGCTCGGGCTGAAGAAGTACGCGATGTTGCTGTTGAGGGCACTCAGCGCCAGGGTGGCGGCAATGCCGACGCCGACTACGGCGACGCCGACGAAGATCAGGCGTTTTTGTCTTGCTTTCATGATTGTTCTCCCGGTGGCACGTTTTGCGTGCGCAGTCGAGCCAATCGACCGACGCGCTGCAAAATGGTTCGGCGGCTTCGGCGCAGCACCAGCATCTCCGCGATGAGCAGCGCGAAGGTCATGCCGAAGGCGCTCCAGACGTAAAAGGCGTAGCCGCCCTGGCTCAGGAAGCCGATCAAGCCTTGCATCAGACGCTCACCCCCCGATTGGCGGGTCGACCTCCAACCCCGGCAGCGCCGCGGGGGGACGTGCCTTCGGCGGCATCGACCATCTTGCGCACCCAGGCGTTGTCCTGCTCACGCAGCAGGATGATATTGCGCAGCCGCGCGAAGGCCGCGGCGAAGGAGTAGAGCCAGAATCCGAGCGTCATGACCAGCATGGCGGTGAGGATGTTGGACTCGATGTCGGTGAGCGAGGAGCGCTGGTGCAGCGCCGCACAGTTGTTTGGGTCTGGGCAGTTGATGGACCAGTAGATGATGGGCAGCATCACCAGGCCGACGATGGCGAGCAGCGCTGCCGCGCGGTCCGCCCGCCGGCTGTCGTCGATGGCCGAGTGCAGGGCCATGAAGCCGATGTACAAAAAGAACAGGATCAGCTCGGAGGTCAGCCGCGGGTCCCAGTCCCAGTAGGTGCCCCAGCTCGGGCGGCCCCAGAAGGCGCCGGTCCAGAGCGCCAGGAAGGTGAAGATGGCACCGGTGGGGGCGACGGCGTTGGCCATCATGAAGCTCAGGCGCGTGTTGAACACCAGCCCGACCGCGGACCAGGCCGCGAGCACCAGGTACAGCCACATGGACATCCAGGCCGAGGGCACGTGGATGAAGATGATGCGGTAGTACTCTTTTTGCGGGTTGGTACCACCAAGGCGCTCAGGTGTTTCGAAAAAGCCCCAGTAGAGCGCGAACAGCACCAACGCCAGCGCAGCGAACCCGAACACCGGGACGAGCCGGCCGGCCACCGGGTAGAAGGCGGTGGGTGCGGCGTATTTGAACCAGTTGATCTTCATAGCGCTCGGCGGTGCGTCAGTTTATCACCATCAGTTGGGAGCGATTACGGGGTTACCCAGCGTCAAGGTTAAGGAAACGAGACAACACTCCGGGGTTACCGAAGGGTAATGCGGAGCTGGAAGCATAGCTGCCGCCGTGCTTGCGACCACCGTCATTCCATGGAGATCCTAAGCGCCGCGGCGGCCGCTGGCGGCGCCAGCACCAACCCGCCCAGCAGGAAGGCCCCCAGCAGTGCGAAGTAGGGCTCCGTGTCCTTGATTTCGATGACACTCACGCTGACGGCCCCCGCCCCGTATACCAGTACGGGGATGTACAGCGGCAGAATCAGCAGCGACAGCAGAATGCCACCGCCGCGCAGACCAAGCGTCAGCGCCGCGCCGATGGCCCCGAGCAGGCTCAGCACCGGCGTGCCGAGCGCGAGCGCGACCATCATGACCCAAATGGCTGTGGCCTCCAGCGAATACTTCATGGCCATGATGGGGGCAATCACCACCAGCGGCAGCCCGGTCAGCAGCCAATGCGCGACGATTTTTGCGAGCACCAGCAGCGACAGCGGCTGCCCGGCCAGCAGCAGCTGCCCCAGCGTGCCGTCGTCGTAGTCCGCGGCCAACACCCCCCCAACCGCCCGCCTGGACCACAGCACGCCCCGCGCCCACCCCACCCCCCGCCCCCACATGCGCACCCGCACCCGCCCCCCGCCGACCACCAGCGCGACCACGACCCCGCCACCGACCCAAACAGCACCCAACCGAAGCAA
>NZ_JAIFKJ010000311.1 GCF_019695415.1 Thiohalocapsa sp. | reverse complement strand
ATTTCTATGAGCTCATCGCAGCCTCGCAGGCCGAGATGGTGAGCGCCGCGGTCGCGAAGACCATGCTCGATGAAGGCTATCGACTCCTGGATGTCAGATACGAAGAAGAGTACGACGACGAGCACATCGACGGATCGTTCCTCATACCGCTTCCCGAGCTGCGTCAGCGCATGGGCGAAATCGATCCCGGCGCGCGCTATCTCGTGCTGTGCAAGGGCGGCAAGCGCGCCGAGGTCGCGACGATGTTGCTCAAACAACGGCGAATCAAGGCAGCCACGATCGAAGGTGGCATCCGGGACTGGCCCTTCGAAACGATTGGAGGCGTCTGATGCACTTGAACCTAAAAAAAGCAGTTAAACCCCTCGGCCGGCGAATTTCGCAGGCCGATGCAGCGCACAGGGCGTGCTCGCGCAGCCGCCGCCGGCTCAGGGCGGCGCCGGCAGGGGCTCGGGCGGCTGCAGCTGGCGGCCGTGGAGGTACTTGCGCATCGCCCGCGAGAGGATGCGGTACCAGCGCTGGGTCGGCGTCAACTGCTCCGCAGTCAGCCTTAGGCCGTGGAGAAAGGCAGCGAGGTTGCGGCAGGCACGCTCGACCCAGCCAGCCTCGGCATGGTGGTGGCTGATCACCAGGCGGCGCTGGCGGCTGTGGTCGATTCGGCGCGCCGGGGCGTTGAGCAGCAGCGGGCGGGCAGTGATCGCCTCGCGATGCTTATCCGGCTCGGCGAGACGCACGAAGATGTTCCACCAGTCGTAGACCAGCGCGGTCATACTGGCCATGATCCGGCAGCGCTTGAGGTCGGTGGTGGTGAACCCGCCCCAGCCCCAGTGGTTCTTGAGCTCGTCGAAGTTGTTCTCGCAGTCGGCCCGGTCGCGATAGAGCCCGGCGATGGTGAGGATCTCGGCGTCGAGCGAGGTGACGAGCACGCCATACTCGTAGAGGCGCACATCCTCCTCGACCTCGGTGAAGCTCAGGCGCAACTGGCCGGACTCGTCACGATCCTCGATGGCGAGGTCACGGTTCAGGCGCCGACGCAGCACGACGACGCGGCGCGCGCGGCTCCAGCCTGAGAGGCGCAACTGGGCTTCCGCGCCCTGCCAGCCCTGGCCGGCATCGCTCCACTCGGCATCGCGCAACAGACGCTCGACGAGCGCCTTGGTGCGCTTGGTCAGGCGCTGCTTGAACAGATACGGCAGCCCCTCCTGCTCGCAGCGGCGCATGTTCGCCTCGGTGCCCCAGTCGCGGTCGCCGCGCAGCAGCCGCGGCCAGCGGGCTCGGCCGATCTGCTCAAGCAGCGCCCACAGCCCCGGCGCACTGTATTTGGAGTGGTGCTGGTTGCCCGGCTGCACCTCCACGTCGAGCACGAGGCGCAAGTTGGCAATGATGTAGGTGTGGTAGGTGTGCGAGGGCCGACCCGGCTTGTGTGGGTTGTATCCGAGCACGGCCCCCTCTTGATGGCCATAGATGGGCTTGACGGTGACATCGGCGTCGAGAATCCAGGGCTCGGCGAGCAGCGGCTCGGTGACCGCCAGCAGATGCCGGCGCAACCACGCGAGCGCCGCGTCCTCGTCCATCCGGGCGAACGTCGCACGCACCGAGTCCTCGCTGACCACCTTCTCCATCCCGAGCAGCTCGGCGTTGACCTGATCGCCGCGCAGCGCGCTGATGTGCGCATAGCGCCAATGGCCACAGAGGATCGCCAGCACCGCGGTGCCCAGCACGTCGCGCTTGTTCGGCGCGTTGTTGCTCCGCCAGCTGACCGGGCACGTCTCCACCCACCGGTCGAACAGGCCGCTGACCTTCAGGAACTCGGCGAAGAACGGGAGCTGGCCGAGCGGCGTGACCGCCGCCGACGGGTCCCACTCGACATGCACGCGACCACCGAATGTGTCTACAGCAACCGGACCCTCGGCAGGCACCAGCGCTCGGCAGTCCGATTCGGGCGGCGTTGGCGCTGCACCCGGTGGGTGAAGAGAAAGCTCGTTCATGGGCACCTCCGTATGCCGGGATTTCAGCAAGTTAGGCTGCGTTCAGCAACTCTGAACTGCTCTATGTAGGTTCAATACTGCGAAGGCCGTCATGTCGACTGCTCGGGCTGCCTCGGGAGCGGCGATGCCGACTGCCTCCCCCGTGTTGCAGTCGCCGTCCGCCGGGGGTGCGGCGCGGGCCTTCGGCGCTTTACGGGCGGGGCGGAAATCAAGGGTAGAGGGGCAGCGGGAAGGTTTCCGTGATCAGTATCACCGGCGTTCGGTCGATAATGATCCGATAAGTACGGAATACCCCGGCGAAGTCAACGCCGTCGGTTGTCGGCTCGATACCGAACTCCATCACCTCCCGATCGATTTCGAGACCGCTGTCGCGGATCAGCGAACCGATGCCGATCTCGCGGTCGATCAGGCGCTGGCGGAGGTGAGCCGGGATCAGCTCGGTTCGGGTCCGCGCAAACGCATAGGCGTAATGCTTGTAGCTGTCGGCCCCGCGCAGGCAGGCCAGCCGTGCAA
>NZ_JAIFKJ010000582.1:626-2513 GCF_019695415.1 Thiohalocapsa sp. | reverse complement strand
CTAGGCGGGCTTGCTCAGCTTGTACAGCCCGACATCGATCGTGCCGCGCTCAAAGCCTACCGCGCAGTAGGTCAGATAATAATCCCACAGCCGTCGAAAGCGCTCATCGAAGCCAAGCGAGCGAATCGCGGGCCAGCGCGCGTGGAAGTTGTCGCGCCAGGTCCACAGCGTACGCGCATAGCTATCCCCGAAAGTCTCGACGCCGTCCAGCTTAAGCCCGGCGCGCTGCGCCTCCCGGCTGATGGCCGAGGGGCTGGGCAACATTCCGCCGGGGAAGATGTAGCGCTGGATGAAGTCCACCTGCCGGCGGTAGGTCTCGAAGAAATCCTCGGCAACCGTGATGCACTGAAGGACCGCATGGCCGCCGCGCCGCAGCCGGTCGTAGATCGTCTGGAAATAGCGCGGCCAGTGCTCCTCGCCAACCGCCTCGATCATCTCGATCGAGACAATGCCGTCATACTGGCCGGTGGTGTGGCGATAGTCCCGATGCTCGATGCGGCAGATATTCGACAGGCCCGCGGCGTCGATCCGCCCGCGCGCGTAATCGAGTTGCGCATCGGAAATCGTGATGCCATCAACCTGTGCGCCCTGCCGGCCGGCGCGCTCGGCAAAGCCGCCCCAGCCGCAGCCGATCTCCAGGATGCGCCCCTCCGCGCTCTGGCCGAGCGCCTCCAGCACCTTGTCGTATTTGGCGCGCTGCGCATCGGCAAGCGACTGACCCGGCGCGGTGAAATAGGCGCTGGAATAGGTCATGGTCTCGTCGAGCCAATGGCTGTAGAAGGCATTGCCCAGATCGTAGTGGTCGACGATGTTGCGTTTCGCGCCCTCGACGCTGTTGCGGCGACGCTTGTGGAAGCGCTTGTCGCGGCGGCGCACCTTGAACCAGCCGCGCCCGGCCTGTGTCAGGTCCGGCTTGTTGTCGAGGAAAAAGCGGAACACATCGGCAAGGTTCGGCGTCTCGAAGTCGCCGTCGATATAGCTCTCCCCGAAGCCGACCGTGCCCCGGCGCAGCGACTTCCAGAACACGCCGAAATTGCGCAGACGCAGCGTGGCGTGAACGCCGTCATCCTTCCCCCGAAACACGCGGCGGCTGCCGCAGGGCAGGATCAGCTCGGCGCTGCCCCGGCGCAGGTTCTGCAGCGCGCGCTCACAGCCGGCGAAGATCAGGCGTGCGCGCAGCGTGTCGGGCGGTGGTGGCGCGTTAAGATGGTCGTGCGGCATTGTCCAACAATAACGGTTCGGCGCGCGAGGCAGCAGCGGCGACGAAATCCACCGAGTAGCCCGGCACGGCCTGCCGGCGCACCAGCGGCACGCCCTTCCACCACAGCCGCAGGGCTTCAAGATGGATGCCGCCGATCACCTTCAGCGTCATCAGCGGATAGCGCAGCGCCAGCTTGACGAGCGTCCGGTCACTCATGGGTTCACGCGCGCCGGCGAAATGCGCGCGCAGAAGCGGCCCCTGCTCGTCCCGCAGCGCCACGCCGATGCCCACGCGTTCATCCGGCGGCTGAATATGGAAGCTGTAAGCGCCCCGCGCGGTATTGAACGGTGACACATAGAAGCTCTTGGCGCATTTCTGGTAAAGGCTGTCGCCGCCCGCGCCCTCGGCCGCGAGCAGGTAAGTCTTGCGCTCATGGAACGTGTTGCTGACTTCATAGGCGACCGCGCCGATCCGGCCCGCGCCATCGAGACAGAAATAAACGCTCAGCGGGTTGAAGACATAGCCCAGCATCCGCGGATAGCTCAACAACATGATGCGCGCGCCGTAGTCGCCCAGACCTGCCTGGGCCAGAAGCGCGCGGATATGCGCGGCGAGATCCTCCCCGCAGCCGGGGCCATGGTCGCGCGCATGACAGCGGAGAAGGTGGACGCGGATATGAGAGACCG
>NZ_JAIFKJ010000582.1:0-616 GCF_019695415.1 Thiohalocapsa sp. | reverse complement strand
TCTCTCCCCCACCCCGCTGCCGTCAATACGCGGCGGTCTGGCCCCCCGAGGTCCCGCCCTGCGCCGGGGCCGGGGTCCCGGTCATGAAAGCTGAAACGGTTGAAGCGATTATGCGAGAACAGCCGGGAGTGCTGCCCCAGTTCGGCAATACGGTCGAGATCGATCAGGAGCGAGAAAACGGGATAGCATAGCTTGTGGTGCTTCGGCCGCAGCCGCTCATGCACCACTTCGCCGCGATAGATCGCCGCTGGTTCCGTGTTCATGCGACTTGTGCGTCCTCGCGCGGCAGACTGAGCCGGTCCGACGGGTTCTCCAGATCCCAGGGCCGGCGCACGCCGCCGAGCTGCTCGGCCACGGCCAGCCCGCTCTGCAACCCGTCCTCATGGAAACCATAGCCGAAATAGCTGCCGCAGAACCAGGTCCGGTTCCGCCCCTGCAGCGACCACAGCTCCGGCTGCGCCGCCATGGCCGCGCCGTTGAACATCGGGTGCTTGTAAGCGATCGTCGCCAGCCTGTCGGTTTCGGCGATTTCGTCGATCGGGTTTAGCGGCACGAAGTAGTCCGGTTTCGTCCGTAGGGGCTGCAACCTTGTACAACAGTAGCTCACCCACAGCCT
>NZ_JAIFKJ010000628.1:1599-2515 GCF_019695415.1 Thiohalocapsa sp. | reverse complement strand
GCCAGGTCGTCCGGGCCCGCCACCGCGTCGGCTTCTACCTGACTAGCCCCGCTCCCGCCTTTTGACGCAAGCCCATGCACGACTTCATACTGGTGGGTCTTGAATGAAGCGCTGCCTTTCGCCGGTCGGTCCTTGCGCGGTGCACACCCTGCGCGATGCGATCGCTGAGGGCGCCGCGCTTCTTCTCGGTCGCGATCGATCGCGCTCCAACCAATTCTTTGCCGATACGAGCTTGCGCGCGCCCCAAGCCGCGACCGTGTCGTTTGTGGGGTCAACGGACATATGTACGCAGTGATCGAAACGGGCGGTAAGCAGTACCGCGTCGCCGAGGGCGACAAACTGCGCGTCGAAAAGCTCGACGCGGAAGCTGGCACCAGTGTCAATCTCGATAAGGTGTTGATGATCGCCGACGGCGGCACCGTCAAGGTCGGCAAGCCTTTCATCGAGGGCGGGACAGTTACCGCGGAGGTCGCCGGCCACGCTCGCGGCGACAAGGTGAAGATCATCAAGTTCCGTCGCCGCAAGCACCACATGAAGCGTCAGGGGCACCGGCAGTGGTTCACTGAGCTGAAGATCACCAGTATCAGCGGCGCCGGCACAGCGCCCGCCGGCAGCGACGAGGCATAAACACCATGGCACATAAAAAAGCAGGCGGCAGCTCCCGCAACGGTCGCGATTCCGAATCCAAACGCCTGGGCGTGAAGCTCTTCGGAGGTCAGCGGATCCGTGCCGGCGGAATCATCGTGCGTCAGCGCGGCACGAAAGTTCACAATGGCGTGAACGTCGGGTGTGGCCATGACCATACCCTGTTCGCCCTCGCCGACGGTGTGGTCAAGTTCGAGGTGACGGGTCCGAAGAACCGCAAGTACGTGAGCGTTAAAGCCGCCTGACGGCGGCACGCATCGGCGTAACCGGG
>NZ_JAIFKJ010000628.1:0-1589 GCF_019695415.1 Thiohalocapsa sp. | reverse complement strand
CCCCTCCGGCACCGACTGTGCAAAAACACATTGGCACATAAAAAAGCAGGCGTCAGCTCCCTCAACGGTCGCGATGCCGAATCCAAACGCCTGGGCGTGCAGCGCTTAGGCGGCGAGCGGGTCACCGCCGTCAGCTCCTTGGTGCTCCAGCGATGCACTCGCTATCACAATGTTCCTGGCGTGGGCTGTGGCCGCGACCACACCCTGTTCGCACTCAAAGACGGCGAGGTACGCTTCGACGTCAAGGGACCGCGTAACCGGCGCTACATCAGCATTGTCGAGTCCGCTCAGAGCTAACCAACTCGGGCTGGCGAGCCTTCTCTGAGCACGCCTCGGGCAGACTCAGGTAAATCGCCGCTTACCTCGGGCCAGACCCAGACGCAGGAGGCCGGCGAGCTAGGCGCGCGTCGCGCTGACCGCGTTCGGCGGACGCTACGCGCCGCGCCACCAGCGCCCGCTAAGCAGGGACCGACGCACCCCAGCACAAGCCCCGCTCCGGCGGGGTTTTGTCGTTTGGGGCCGATATCACTGCCCTCCGGACCTGATCTGCACCACCGAGAACGCCAACGTGAAGTTCGTCGACGAAGCCCGAATCCGCGTGGAAGCCGGCAATGGCGGTGACGGCTGCGTGAGCTTCCGGCGCGAGAAGTTCATCCCCAAGGGGGGACCGGATGGCGGCGACGGCGGTGACGGCGGCAGCGTCTACCTTGTGGGTGACGCCAACCTGAATACCCTGGTGGACTTCCGCCACCAGCGCCGGCACCGTGCCGGCAACGGCCGCCCGGGCATGGGCCGCAACTGCACCGGGGCCTCCGGCGCGGATGCCGAGGTCCGGGTGCCGCTGGGTACGCGCGTCACCGATGCCGACAACGGCGAGGTGATCGGCGAGCTACTCGACCACGGTGCACGCTTGCTGGTGGCGGCCGGTGGCTTCCACGGCATCGGCAACGCCCGCTTCAAGTCCAGCACCAACCGCGCGCCCCGGCAGTTCACCCCAGGCAAGCCGGGCGAGCGCAGGGAGCTGCACCTGGAGCTGCTGCTGCTGGCCGATGTGGGTCTGCTGGGCCTGCCAAATGCCGGCAAGTCGAGCCTGATTCGGGTCCTATCCAGCGCCCGGCCAAAGGTGGCCGACTATCCCTTCACGACACTCTATCCGAACCTCGGCGTCGTCAGCCTTGGGCCGAAGCGCAGCTTCGTCATCGCCGACATCCCGGGGCTCATCGCCGGTGCCGCCGGCGGCGCCGGACTCGGTACGCGCTTTCTGAAGCACCTCGGCCGCACGCGATTGCTGCTGCACCTGGTGGACATCGCCCCGCTCGATCCTGATACCTCACCAGCGGCGCAGGTACAGACCCTGACTGCAGAGCTCGAGGCCTACGACCCCACCCTCGCTGCCCGCGAGCGCTGGCTGGTACTGAACAAGGTCGATCTGCTGGACGACGTTACACTGGCGGCACGGCAGACGGGGCCCTTAAAGGCCCTGGACTGGCCGGGACCCGTGTCCGCCATACCGGCCCCCACCGGCGCCGGCACCCCCCCCCTGGCCCGCGCCGGGAGGGCACGCCCGCACGCGCGGCCCGCCCCCCACC
>NZ_JAIFKJ010000267.1 GCF_019695415.1 Thiohalocapsa sp. | reverse complement strand
CGTACGCCGGTCACGCCCGTGACTGACCGGTGCTGTAAGTTTGCGGCCCACCGACAATTACCGAGCCCGTGCCAGTACGTTCTCGTCGCGCAGGACCGCATCGCCGTAGACGTGCTGACCCGTGAGACCGACCAGCGCTGGGTGCTCTGCCCTTACGCCTCGCTGGACCAGACCCTGGTGCTGTACGCCATCGGCTGCGAAGTGCCGCTGACGGAGATCTCCGCCAAGGTCGGGCTCGACCGCGGCGACGCCTGAGCTGGCTCCCAACGCGTAACCGCAGGACAGCAGCGCAATCCCATCCCATTTCCGGCGCATTTCCCTTGCCGCACCCACCCGATTTACTTATTCTTAACGGCTTGGTGGGGCACCGTCCCAGCAGGCACTCAGCCGGTGTAGCTCAGCTGGTAGAGCAACGCATTCGTAATGCGTAGGTCAGCGGTTCGAATCCGCTCACCGGCTCCATCCTTTCAAGCACTTGCGTCATCATGTGCCGACCTCCGGTCTACGACTATGACGTCACTATGACGCGTTTTTCAGGTCGGCGCTCGCTCGACCCATCGGTGCGTCACCGCCACTGTCCTCGTCTCCTTCTGACGCGCTTGCACCCGCTCTCGGCACGCGCCGCATCATCGGGTGCGCTCCGTCGCCGCGGTTCAGCCGCCCAATCGCCGACTTGAGGTTGTCCGGCGCCAGGTGCGCATAGCGTTCCGTCATGCGCACCGTGGTATGCCCGAGCAGGTCGCGTACCTCCGTGAGCGGCGTACCCTCCATGACGAGCCACGACGCGAAGGTGTGGCGGAGGTCGTGGATGCGGAAGTCTTCTATCCCCGCCCGCCGACACGCCCCGGCGAAGCTCTTCTTGATGTCGGTGATGCGCTCGCCCAGTCTCTGACCATCAAGGTGACAGAACACCCACGGACTGCCCGGGCAGAGGCGGTCTCGCTCAGCAAGCCGGTGCTTCAACACCTTCTGCGCGTCGTCACTCAATGGAATCCCGCGCGACACTCCCGTCTTCGTGTCGGTCGCCGTTAGCCGGATGACACCGCGCGCCAGATCGACCTGCGACCATCGCAGCCAGAGCAGCTCGCCCCTGCGGCAGCCCGTGTTCACCGCCAGCCGGATGTAGTCCGGCAGATGGCTCGCTGCCTTCGGCTCTTCACGGGCGGCCGCGATGAGATCGTCGATGCGTTCCCGGGACTCCCACCGCACGCGACCTTTCGCCGGTATCGGCTTGCGGCCCTGGACCGGATTGTCGACCGGCCATTCCAGTTCGAAACGCACATAGTTGAAGGCAGCCGACAACACAGCGAGCTCACGCAACACGCTCGCCGGCGTAACTCCCTCGCCAGCTCGACGCTCCATGTACGCCTTGACCGGCGCGCGCGTGATTGACGCCATTGGCACATTCGCGAAGGACTCCCGCAACCGCGCCGTGGCAACCAGGTCGCGCGTGTACCCGGACGGCCGCTTGGTCTCGCGGCTGTGCTGCAGGAAAGCAACCATCATGTCCTCGAACGAGTGCTCTTGCGCCTGCGGCCCGACTGCCGCCCGGGCTGCCTTGTCTCGCCATCCGGCGAGGACGGTTTTGGCCTCGCGCTTGACCGTTCGCCGAGTAGATCGTCTAACACGCTTGCCGCTGGCATCGGTGTAGCTCCCATACCAGTAGTGCGACCCTGGCTGCTTGTACAGCCCGTCGCTATCTCTGTGCTTGGACATGCGCTGTCACCTCTCGTCGGTTCGCGCACGTCATGCCCCGCACGGCCGCTAGTATCCTGTGACCTCGCACCGCCGTCCAGCATCGACAGGATCGAGTCGACGCGCACATTGCGCCGCCCTCGAATACGACACTCGCGCAGCGTGCCCGTGTCCAGAAGGCGTCGCACCGTCGTCGCGGAAACGCCGAGACGTCGTGCCGCGCCCTCGATCGTCACTAACCATTCGTCCGTGAAGTTGGCCTGTCCGGGGTTCGCTGCGTTAGTCATGCCTCACTCTCACTTCCAGCCCGCTACCGCGCCAGCGCGGCCTCACGCAACACACGCAGCGCGCGGCGGCTGACGATCTCGCGCTGATCGTTGTCCAGAAAGCGGATCTGCACCGAGCCGAGCGCGCCCGTGGCCTCGATGATGCACAGGCGGCCGTTCAAATGCTTGCGCTTGGAATTGTTGCCCCAGGCGTAGCGGTAGACGGTGGGCGGCGCGGAGGTCTCAGACATGCTCGACCTCCGGGTCGGCGAACGCGAACACCTGGAAGGTCTCGCCTTCATGCGCGACGGTGACCGGGTTCAGCCGGAACAGGCCGCCGCCGGTATAGTTGCAGGGCCCAGGGCCCGCGGCGCCGAAGGCGTCCCGCGCCTGCGCCAGCCAGCGCCCAACGCAGGCGAAGCCGACGGCGCCCTTGGGGGCACCGGCATCGCGCCAATCGCGGGCGCTGCCGACGTGCCCGCAGACGGGGCAGACAAAGCGCCAGTCGAGCGGGTCGCGGCCGAAGCGGCGCTTGGCCTCGGCGAGCCAGTGTTCGCGGGTGTAGGT
>NZ_JAIFKJ010000422.1 GCF_019695415.1 Thiohalocapsa sp. | reverse complement strand
TGTGCTGTTCCTGCCATGCAAACCCCGCGCCCCTCGAGTTCCTGAAAACACCGCCCCACTTGACGCTCAGCGACCGCGACCTGGCTGCCCTGTACGCCCGCGCCGAGTGATGGATCGCCTCCCTCCAGCTGGCGGCCCTCTCGATGGAGGGACACGAGGACGTCTCGGCCTTCATCGACGCCTTCAGCGGCAGCCACCGCTATCTCCTCGACTATTTCGTGGAGGAAGTGCTGGAACAGCAGCCGCCACGGCTGCGGACCTTCCTGCTCCGCACGGCCATTCTGGATCGGCTGAGCCCGGCCCTCTGTGACGCTGTGCTGAAGCAGCCCAAGAGCTCAACGCAGGAGACGTTGACGGCCCTGGAACGGAGCAACCTCTTCGTGATTCCGTTGGACGACGAGCGTCGCTGGTATCGCTACCATCATCTGTTCCAGGACTTCCTTCGCGCCCGCCTGGCGGTCGAGGAGCCTGACCTGCTCCCCGCGCTCCACCGCCGGGCCGCTGGGTGGTACGCGGCGCGTAGCCTGACCGACGAGGCCGTCCGTCACGCGCTGGCGGCCGAGGATCACGACCTGGCGGCCACGTTGATCGGCGAGGCCTACCCCGCTATGCTCCAGCGCGGCGAGGTGGCCACGCTCAAGCGCTGGGTCGAGGCGCTGCCAGCGTCACGCCGCCGCAGCGACCCGGTCCTTATGCTGGCCCACGCATGGACCCGTGCGCTCGGGATGGAGGTGGAGGCGACGGAGGACTGCCTGGCGGAGCTTGAGCGAATGGCGGAGGCACACCCAGACCTCACACCGGAGCAGCGCGTGGAGCTGCGGGGTGAGATCGCCACCATCCGCACCGTCTGCGCCTACCCTCGCGGCGATATGGCGACTACCATCGAGTACGCCGAGCAGGCCCTGGCGCAGTTGCCGGAGGCGGATGGCGTTCTGCGCAGCGTGCTGGCGCTCTACCTGGCGAACGCCCGCAGCTCTCGGGGGGAGATGGAGGCCGCTGCTGCTGCATATGAGCAGGCTATGGAGGAAGGAAAACGGTCTGGGAATCTCTTCGTCGCCTTCTCCGCCCTGCTGAACCTGGGCAACCTGGATCGGCTGCACGGGCGCTGGCGCGCTGCTGAGGCGCGCTGTCAGGAGACCCTGGCGTGGGCCGAGGAACATGAGGCGCAGCCCTTGGACGGTCTGGCGCACGTGGGGCTGGGGCTGATCCATTGGGACCGCTGGGAGCTGTCCGAGGCCCGCCAGCACCTGGAGGTCGGCATCGACCGCGCCCGGCGCATCGGCGCCAGGTACGTGGAGGCGATGGCTGCCCGAGCGCTGGCCTGCATCGCTCAACACCAGGGCCGGAAACAGGAAGCGCGAGCCCGGCTGGAGGAAGCCCTGACGACATCGCGCAATCTCGACTATGCTGAGGCTGCCGGGTTCGCCGATCTGATGGAAGCACACTGTCGAATCCTTCGCGGCGACCGCGAGGCATTGGGCCGTTGGATAGCGGGACGGCAGCCCCTGGAGCGTCTGTCGCCGGATATGCGCCTCCTGGAGAGCCAGGTGGTGGCGCACGCCCGGCTGCTTCTGGATGACGCACGCGGCGCGCTGGACGATCTGGCCCAGGTGCGCGAGAAAGCCAAGGCGGCGGGTTGGACGCAGCGTCTGGTCGAAATTCTAGTGCTGGAAGCGCAGGCTTACGCGGCGCTGGGCCAGCGGTCACAGGCCCTGACCAGGCTTGAAAGCGCCCTGGATCTGAGCCGGCGCGGCGGATTCGTGCGCCCCTTCGTCGAGGCAAGCGAGAGGGTGCTGCCTCTTTTACTGCGCATCATCGCTTCCGACCTCTCCACAGAGCAGCGCGCCTTCATCGAGTCGGTACTGACCGCGCTCGACGCTGAGCTTGAACCATCCCCCGCCGCGTCTAAGCTCGTTGAGCCGCTGACCGATCGCGAGATGGACGTGCTCCGCCTGCTCCCCACCGGGCTGACCACGGCCGAGATCGCCGAGCGGCTCTTCATCAGCTACCACACCGTGCGCACCCACCTCAAGCACATCTACGGCAAACTAGACGCCCACAGCCGCCACGAAGCCGTCACCCGCGCCACGGATTTGAACCTCCTGTAGAACGGTCGGGGTTTGTGCTTGGGAGGCGATAGGGCGTTACACGTGGCCCAGCCGTTATCCCTGCAGGCCGCTTAGTTCCTCCATCAATTCGACGCTTTTCTCTTCGGCGAGGAAGTGCCCAGCATCAGAATAGCGGACGACCCTGGCGGTCGGAAAATGCCTCGCCCACTGATTGAGCTCCTTTTCCCGAAAAGCGATATCCTTCATCCCCCATGCGATCAGTTTGACCTTACCCTTCAGTCTGCCTCGCTCCGCCCAGAGATCGGCCAGCCAATCGGAGGCGGCCGTAATCTGCCTGGGAAATACCCAGCAACCCTTTCTCTCTTCGGGCCGAGAGAGCGGCAGGATGAAATGGCGGTGGATCTCAGGCCGGAAACAGGAAGCGCGAGCCCGGCTGGAGGAAGCCCTGACGACATCGCGCA
>NZ_JAIFKJ010000358.1 GCF_019695415.1 Thiohalocapsa sp. | reverse complement strand
ACCTGGTGCCGGGTCGGCGGGGATAGGGTCGGTGGGGGCTGGGGCTTTGGCAGCAGGTGCCTCCCTCTGCTCCGCCGCCGGCATCGCCTGCACGGGCAGCAATGACAGGCACGCCCATAGCAGCGCCCCAACACCGCGCCGGCCGGTGAAGACTGTACTGACGCGTGCCTGGATGTGTCTGGGCAGCCAAAAGTTTATTATCGTATGGTGATGGATTGATATAGAATCCCGAGGCATGATGTCTGATCTGAATTCTCCGACGACTCCGGTGCTGAACGAGGCACGCGACGACGAGGTCGAGCTGTTTGCCGATGACGCCGACATCGAACGCGCGTCCCGCTCCCTCAAAGCCATGTCACACCCGCTCCGGCTCAAGATCCTCTGCACGCTGGGCGCGGAGGAGGTCAGCGTGCAGGATATCGTGGAGCACGTGGGTACCTCGCAGAGTAACATTTCGCAGCACCTCGCCATACTGCGCGACAAGGGCATCCTCGCCTCACGCAAGGATGCCAACCGGGTCTACTACCGCGTAGGCGATGCCCGCACCCTCCAGCTCATCGGCATGATGCGCGAGGTCTTCTGCCAGCACGCGCATTGAGAACCCGCGGCTCCTCCTTGTGCACCGCTGCCGTGCTGGTAGGCGCTGTGTGCGGATGACGGCCCGAACCCACGTCTTTATACTTCGCCCTCCCGACCGACCCACTCGCGCCGGGCCGGCTAAGGCCCGACCCAACCGCCGACCCGTCTTTCCCAAATGCAGGCACAGATCATTGAGTTCATGAGCAACCATTGGGTGTTGTTCATGGCCCTAGGCGTGATCCTCGGGCTCCTCACCTACAACCTACTGGTGGGGGACAAAGGCTCCGTGGACCCCGTAGGCGCGACGGCACTCATCAACCAAAAAGACGCGGCCGTGGTCGACGTGCGACCGGCCGCAGATTTCGCCAAAGGGCATATTCTGCACGCCACCAACATCCCGATGAATGGCTTCAAGAACCAAACCGGCGCGCTGGCGAAGTTGAAAGACAAGCCCGTCATCGTGACTTGCCGGTCCGGGTCCCAATCCCAGGCCGCATGCCATGTGCTGCGGAAAGCAGGATTTCCGGAGGTCTACAATCTGAAGGGTGGCGTGCTCGCGTGGGAGAGTGCCAATCTGCCGCTGACACGCAAGAAGCGCTGACACAGACGCCTGCGCCGGGCAAAAGCCGCGCAGTCGAATCCTCTATCGATCCGCCCGCGAGCAGCATTGGAGCACGCCAGCATGGCCGAAGATAACCAAGCCCAAGGTGGCGCTGAGCGCCAGTTTGCCCTCCGGAACATCTACCTAAAGGACCTGTCCTTCGAGTCGCCGAACACGCCGTCCATCTTCCAAGGCGAGTGGAAGCCGGAGACCTCGCTGCACCTTGACATCAAGGTGAACCAGCTTGACGCGCAAGCGCATGAGATCGTGCTGACCGTCACGGTCACGGCCAAGGCAGGCGAGAAGACGGCCTACCTCGCGGAGGTGCAGCAGGCGGGTATCGTTGCCGCGCAAGGCTTCGAGCAGCAGGAGTACGGTCCCTTATTCTACGTCTATTGCCCGAGCATCCTGTTCCCTTACGCCCGCCAGGCAGTCACAGACTTGGTGGCCAAAGGAGGATTCCCGCAGCTCGTACTGCAGCATATCAATTTTGACGCGATCTACGCACAGAAGCTCGCCGAGAAACAGCAGCAGGCGGGCACCGAGGGCGGCGACCAGCCCACTACCCACTGAGTCACCGAGTTGAGCGACGACGGACGCGAGCAGATCGCGCTCCTGGGAGCCGGCTCCTGGGGCACGGCGCTGGCACTGCTGCTGTGCCGCAACGGCCATGCTGTACGGCTGTGGGGACATGACCCGGCCCATATCTCAGCACTATGTGCGGACCGTGAGAACCGAGCCTTCCTGCCCGGCTTTCCGCTGCCGGATGGGGTCGCGCCAACCGCGGCGTTGAGCAGGGCCCTGGACGGCGCCACCGCCGTGTTGGTGGTGGTGCCGAGCCAGTTCTTCGGCGCGGTGCTCGGCCAGCTGGCACCGGTGCTGCCCGACGGCCTCGGTGTGGCTTGGGCTACCAAGGGCTTCGAGCCCGACAGCGGCCGACTCCTGCATGAAGTAGCCCGCGAGCGCCTGGGTCCGCGGGAGCTCGGTATCCTGTCCGGGCCGAGCTTTGCCAAAGAGGTGGCGCGCGGCCTGCCCACTGCCATCACGGTCGCGGCGTCGTCGTCGGCCTACGCCCAACGGCTGGCGGACCTAGTGCACGCGGCGCGCTTTCGCGCCTACACGCAGAGCGACCTTATCGGCGTACAGGTGGGCGGTGCGGCCAAGAACGTCATCGCCGTCGCCACGGGCATCGCCGACGGCCTGGGGTTCGGCGCCAATACCCGGGCCGCGCTCATCACCCGCGGTCTAGCCGAGGTCATCCGTCTCGGCGAGGCCCTGGGTGCGCGGCGGGAGACCTTCATGGGTCTCGCCGGCCTCGGTGACTTGGTGCTGACCTGCACCGACAATCAATCCCGCAATCGGCGCCTGGGCCTCGCGCTGGCAGCGGGTCAGCCGGCGGCCGCGGCGATGGCCGAGATCGGTCAAGAGGTGGAGGGCGTGGTCACCGCTCGGGCTGTGCACGCGATGGCCGTCAAGCACGGCATCGAGATGCCCATCTCCGCAGAAGTGTACGCGGTGCTCTACGCGGGACGGACCCCCGGCGAGGCGACGCAACGCCTGCTCGAGCGCGCGAGCAAATCCGAGCTGGATTAGGTCTGAGCTGGATCAGGGCGCCCCCGTTCGGCGCGGTGTTGGGCGGTCACTCAATGGCACCGTTGAAGCCGCATTGTCGCCAGGCCTCATAGACCACTACAGCCACCGCATTGGAGAGGTTGAGGCTACGGCTTCCCGCCCGCATCGGCAGGCGCAGGCGGCGAGACGGCGGCAACGTATCCAGCACAGACTGCGGCAAGCCGCGGGTCTCGGCCCCGAACAGGAGCGCATCCTCGGGGGCGTATCGGCAATCTGTGTAATTCGTACCGCCCCGGGTGGAGAAGGCAAGGACACGCCGCCAGCCCAGCGCGGCGCAGCAGGCCTCCAGAGAGTTGTGCACTCGCAGCGCGGCATACTCCCGGTAATCCAGCCCAGCGCGGCGCAGTCGGCGATCGTCCAGCTCGAAGCCGAGCGGGCGCACCAAATGTAGGGCCGCACCCGTGTTGGCGCAGAGCCGGATGACATTGCCCGTATTCGGCGGAATCTCAGGCTGATGCAGGATGACGTGAAACATGCTCAAGCAACTGGCGCCGGGAGCGCGCGATGGCCGGGCGCGCGGTGCGACGCCGACATTGACGGACGCCCGAAGGACCGTGGTATATTAAAAGTTCTGCATATTCCGGACCGGACAGCTGTGGGAGCAACCGTAACCTGATGCTGCCCAACACGGCCAGACCAACCGAACACCCGATGGGGAGACAAGCATGAGCGACATCGCCGCGCTGAAGAAAGAGAAACAGGAGCTGATCGACAAGATGCTGGAGATGCAGAAGCATTTCATCGAGCATGAGCATGAGCACGGCATCACGGGCAAGGACTACTGGGCCTCCAGCGAAGGTCTACTGGCGAACTACCGTCAGGAGTACATAGACATGGCGAATCGCGTGGTTGACATCGCGCACGAGATCGTCGGCTCCAACCGCCTGTAAGCAATCGGCTGCAACCACCGTCGAGCAAGCGGCAAGAGCCGCCTGAGCGGGTTTCGGTCATTGCCGAACGAACCGTTCAGCGGAGCGGCTTTGCGATCAAGCGCCAACGCGTCATCCTCCGGGCGACCCCAGTCCGCCGGCTGACGCCTCCGCGGGCTGCTGATCGCAACCACACTGAGCCCCGCACCGGCCCAGCCGATGCGGGGTTTTGTGCGCCCCATTCCTGCGGAAATCCTATCCCCTCGTAACGCCGGAAGCGCCAATCAGTGCAGGACGCCAGTCCAGCGCTCACGATATTCCGATTCGAAGAAGAACTCTGGCTCGCCAAAGGCGGGCCTGAGATCGTCGAGCCAGGTGGCCTCGGGGTCGAACTGTGCGAAGAACGGCCGGTGCACCCAGTCGGGATTTCGCGCCTGCAAGAAACGGAGCACGAACACCTTCTCGCCAGCCAACTCGGCAACGCCGGTAATCTCCACCTTGCCCGGCCCTGCGCTCATGCTCGGCCCACGAGCTGTGCGGGCGAGGCCGGACACCTGCTGGATACCTTCGCGATAGATCTCCCAAGCCCGCACCAGCGGTACCTTGAAGTAATGGTGCGCCCCCGTGTCCCGCTCCACGAACATGTAGTAGGGAATGATGCCGAGCTGCACCTGCCGGCGCCACAGAGCCGCCCAGGCATCAGGGTCGTCGTTGATATGTGCCAGCAGCGGACCCTGCGTGCGGATCTCGGCCCCGGTGGCGCGAATCCGCTCGACGGCGCGCTCGCAGACCTCGGTATCCAGCTCACGCCAGTGATTGAAGTGGGCCATCAGTGCCACGTGCTTGCCAGCGGCCACCAGCCGCTCAAGGAGTGCCAGCAGCGCGTCGCTGTCGGGATCGCTGGTGAACCGATACGGCCAGAAGGTGAGTGCTTTGGTACCGATCCGGATGGTCTGCACGTGATCGAAATCCCGGCCGAGCAGTGGCTCCAGGTAGGCCTCCAGGTGGCGAGCCTTCATCACCATCGGGTCGCCCCCGGTCACGAGGAGATCGGTGACGCAGCGATGCTGGCGCAGATAAGCATGCAAGTCCTGCGCTTCGTTCGTGGCAATGCGCAACGCCTTGTCCCCGATAAACTGAGCCCAGCGGAAGCAGAAGCTGCAGTAGGCGTGGCAAGTCTGCCCCTGACTCGGGAAGAAGAGCACCGTCTCGCGGTACTTGTGCTGGATACCCGTGACCACCTCGCCGTTCGGCAGGCGTGGAATATTGAGCTCACGCTGGCCGGCGGGATGAGGGTTCAGCGTTTCGCGAATGCGGGCGACGACGGCGTCCAGTTCGGCCTTACCAGCGTCATGCCGGAGCAGATCCGCTACCTGGGCGTAGTGCTCCGGCGTCAGCATGCCGGCCTGCGGGAAGGTCAGCTGGAAGATCGGGTCATGGGGCACGTTGGCCCAGTCGATGAGCTGTTCGATCACATACTCGTTGACACGGAACGGCAGCACCGTGGAGACCACCTTCATCGCGAAACGTTGGTCTGATGGCAGGTGATGGATCGCGGTGATGCGATCGAGGTCGCGCTGCGTGTAGACGCGGAAAGGGCGTCCCTGCTCGGCCGCGCTGGGTCCGATCTGGCCCGTCTGGAGCAGGTTTGTCGCTGTCATGGTTGTTCCTCCTTCCTGCGTTATCGGCCCAGCGACGAATAGCCTACGGTGGGCCCCTAGCGGCACCGCTGCGCTCGTCGTGGCGATGTTTGGGTCTGAGAGCGCCCGCAGGCCGGATGCTGCGTGGTGGCCGCGGGGTCTGGGAGACCCGCCCGATGGCGGGTGGGTGGGCAGGCAGTCTAGTACGCTGCCGCCGCCGCTGTGTCACGATACGGTGACGGCGTGCAGCGGGCTGCGCCGATTCAGCTCTCCAACTTAGCACAGCCGCAGGGGAAGACAACACCCCCACGGGCAATATGTGCACTAAACAGCCGTTGGCGGGCGCGCTGGATGAGGGGGTTCAGTCGTCGCGGATGTGTCGCTGGTACTTGGGCACGTCGTGCATGTCGAGGAGGATGGCGCTGCCGCTTGCGACCAGCGCTGGCTGGTGGCCCTCGAACTGCAGCTCGACGCGGATGACCCCGCGGCTCGCTAGGGGCAGCGGAATCATGTCGCGGTAAGTGTAGATGTTGTCGTCGATGTCGCCGCCCGTGCAGGTGAGCGGGACGTCGGGTATGTCTCCCTCGATTTCGGGCGCCTCCAGTATCAGGTTCCCGGTCTGCCACCAAAGGGTCTTTTCTGCCGACCCGGTCATGGTTTTGATGATGACGGCGCGGGAGAAATGGATGCGCAAATGCGCGTCGCTCTGCTCGATGGCGTCGATCTCGGAATCGGCAAGCTGGATGCTGCTGCTGTCCATAGGCCTCGGTGTGATTTGAACCGGCGGACGAGGTGTCTTGCGTCGCGTGCTGCGATATCGATGCGAGTGTGGCCACATTCAATGTCATTCGCCGTCCGTTTGGGGCACGTCGAGGCGGCATACGTCGCGTCCAGATGCGTCAGGCGGCATCCTCATCGTCTTCGCCGGCGGTTGTGGCGCCGAAGTCCATATTCAGGTCCTTGATTTTGCGCGTCAGGGTGTTGCGCCCCCAACCGAGCAGCTTTGCCGCTTCCTGCCGCCGGCCGCCGGTATGCTCCAGCGCCACCTGAATGAGGATGCGCTCGAAGGCAGGCAACGCGCACTCGAGGATCGCGCCGTCTCCCTGCCGCAGTCGCCGGCGGGTCCAGGCCCGCAAGGCTGTTTCCCATTGCTCGTCATCGCCGCCGTCACCGTCGGTCTCGCTCAGATCGGGCGGCAAATCATTGACTCGAATCTCCTTGGTGGAGGCCATGACGGTCAGCCAACGCGCGGTGTTTTCCAGCTGGCGGACATTACCCGGCCAGTCAAGCCGCTCCAGGTGCGCGAGGGCGTCGGAGGCGATGGTTTTGGGCTCACAGCCCAGTTCTTGCCCGGCCTGGGTCAGGAAATGGCGCATCAACAGCCCGATGTCCTCGCGCCGCTCACGCAACGGCGGCAAATGGATCCGGATGACGTTGAGCCGGTGGAAGAGGTCCTCGCGGAAACGGCCCTGTCGGACGTGCTCTTGGAGGTGCTGATGCGTGGCGGCGATGATGCGGACATCCACCTTGATGGGCGAGAGCCCGCCGACCCGGTAGAACTCGCCGTCGGCGAGCACCCGCAGCAGACGCGTCTGCAGCTCCGCCGGCATATCACCGATCTCGTCCAGGAAGAGGGTGCCACCATCGGCTTGCTCGAAGCGACCTTCGCGTCGGGTTTGGGCACCCGTGAACGCGCCGCGCTCGTGGCCGAAGAGCTCTGACTCCATGAGATCGCGCGGAATCGCCGCCATGTTGAGCGCGATGAAGGGGGCACTGGCGCGAGGACTGTGTCGATGCAGTGCCCGCGCCACCAGCTCCTTGCCGGTGCCTGATTCGCCATTGATGAGCACAGTGATGTTCGAACGCGCCAGCCGCCCGATGGCGCGGAACACCTCCTGCATGGACGGCGCTTCGCCGATGATGTCCGGACTGTTCTCCAGCGACACCGCGTCGGCGCCCGCCTGCTCTTGGGCGCGACAGGCGCGGCGCACCTGGTCCACAGCCTCGTCGAGATCGAATGGCTTCGGCAAGTACTCGAAGGCCCCTTCATGGAAGGCCGAGACCGCACTGTCTAGGTCGGAGTGGGCGGTCATGATAATGACCGGTAGATGGGGGTAGCGGGCGTGAACCTGCTGCAGCAGCTCCAGGCCATCGACGCCGGGCATACGGATATCCGAAAGGATGACATCGGGTCGATCGCGGTGCAGGGCGTCCATGATGCCGACGCCATTCGAGAACGAGGTCACGTCCATGTCCGCCTGCCGCAGGGCGCGCTCAAGGACCCAGCGGATGGAGCGATCGTCATCGATGACCCAAACGCTCGGAACCTTTGTCATCGCTGGCCTCCCTCCTCGTTCGCCTCCAGGGGCAGATACACAAAGAATCGAGTGCTGCCCGGCCGGCTCTCGCACTCGATGAGACCTCCGTGTTGGTTGATGAGCTCCTGCGCGATGGGCAGGCCCAACCCAGTGCCACCGGAGCGCCCGGACACCATTGGAAAGAAGATGCGGTCGAGCAGCTTCTCAGGAATACCCGGACCGGTGTCAGCGATCTCCACCCGCAGCACCAGCCGGTGCAGCTCGTTGCCGAGGGTGAACTGCCGCAGCACGCGGGTTCGGAAGCTGAGCTCACCGGCGTCGCCGGCCGCCTCTGCACCATTGCGGGCGATGTTGAGCAGGGCCTGGATCAAGCGGTCGGAGTCAGCGCTAAAGTCGGGAATGCTCGGGTCATAATCGCGGTTGATCGCCGGGCCGGTTGGATACTCCGCGGTCAGCAGTCCGCGGACATGCTCCAGGACATGGTGAATGTTGACGTCGCGCAGCTGCGGAAGCTGGTTCGGCCCGAGCATGCGATTGAGGAGGCCTTGCAGGCGGTCAGCCTCATCGATGATGATGCGTGTGTACTCGCGCAGCTCCTGGCTGGGCAGCTCGCGCTCCAGGAGCTGCGCCGCGCCGCGCAATCCGCCAAGGGGATTCTTGATCTCGTGCGCAAGGCCCTTGAGCAAGGCTTGTGTCGCCTGGTGTTGGGAGATCAGGTGCTCTTCGCGGGTGATGCGGATCTGCCGATCCACCTGATGCAGCTCCATCAGCAATTGTGCGTCCGACTCGAATTGGTGCAGTGGCAGCACCGTACAGTTCACCCGGATCAGGTCTCCGTCCGGTCGACACAGCTCCACCTCACGCTCGGTGAACGGCTGACGGGTGTCTAGGGAATCGCGCAAGCGTGCTTCCACCGGCTCCGCGGGGCAGGTCACGAGCTCGCCTGCGCCTTTGCCGAGTACGGCATTTGCGCTCACGGCCAACAGGAGCTCGCCCGCCGGATTGATGTAACAGAGACGCAGTTCCGCGTCGAACAGCAGGACTGCGGTGTTTAGATTGCCCAGGATCGAAGAGGCCAGTTGATTGTTTCCAATAATCTTATGCTTCATGGAACTGACTCGATCCGCAAACGGGCGGCGGCGGGTGCTGCGCGCCGGCCGCACTTACCCTCGCGCCGACGCCGATTGCGGCACAGCCGGGGGCGCGCGGATTGAGTTGAAGCAAGATCTGAACCAGCCGCCAAATCGGCGGGTGGGGCGTGTCAGTGCGCGGCGTACAGGCAAACGACCCGCACAGGGCGACTGGCAACGCATCGTACTGCACTATTATAGTGCATGGGACGCACCGACACAGCACTAGTTGCCGTTGGGGCTCGCAGTCAGCGGAGGCAGCCGGCCTGGCACCGGGAGGCGCACGTGCAAGTGCGCGCCTGTTGTCGAGCGGTCAGCAAGACCCACGGGTACCGAGCACAAGTCCATCCGGCACTATCTGGGCTTGGCTCTCTGCACTTACTGTTCTTTAAAAGAGACAGGCCGTATCCTCGGCCTCGACGCAACGCCTCGCGTCGAAGACGCGAGACGTCGGAGGTGACAGGAAGCTAAGGCCTTGTCTTCATTGCCAGGCCGACACCGGCCGGGATGGCCGGTGACCAGGATTTTGGCCAAGGACGGTCAAGAATCGGCGTGCCGTTACAGGCTGTAGTACATGTCGAACTCGATCGGATGCGTGGTCATTCGCAGCTGCGTGACCTCACCCATCTTGAGGGCGATGTAGCCATCGATGACATCGTCCGTGAAGACGCCGCCCTGGGTCAGGAAGTCTCGATCCTTATCCAGTGCATCTAGCGCCTGGTCCAAGGAATAGCAGACCTGCGGGATGGCCTTTTCTTCCTCCGGCGGCAAGTCATAGAGGTCCTTGTCCATGGCATCGCCCGGATGTGTCTTGTTCTGAATGCCGTCCAGGCCGGCCATCATCATCGCCGCAAAGGATAGGTACGGATTGCCCATGCTGTCTGGGAAGCGCACCTCGATGCGGGTCGCCTTGGGGTTGGCGTCGTGCGGGATGCGGATGGACGCGGAGCGGTTCTTGGCCGAGTAGGCCAGCATCACCGGCGCCTCGAAGCCCGGCACCAGACGCTTGTAGGAGTTGGTGGAGGCGTTGGTGAAGGCGTTCAGTGCGCGGGCATGCTTGATGATGCCGCCAATGTAGTAGAGCGCGGTCTCGGACAGGCCGCCGTACTTGTCGCCGGCGAAGATGTTAGTGCCGTCCTTCGCCAGGGACTGGTGCACGTGCATGCCGTTGCCGTTGTCGCCGACCAGCGGCTTGGGCATGAAGGTCGCCGTCTTGCCGTAGGCGTGGGCGACGTTGTGCACGCAGTACTTCAGGATCTGGTTCCAGTCGGCGCGCTGCACCAGGGTGGTGAACTTGGTGCCGATCTCGCACTGGCCGGCGGTGGCGACCTCGTGGTGATGCACCTCCACGGGCACGCCCATCTCCTCCATGGCAAGGCACATGGCGGCACGCAGGTCGTTGAGCGAATCCACCGGCGGCACCGGGAAGTAGCCGCCCTTGACGCTCGGGCGATGACCCATGTTGCCGTCTTCAAAGACGCGCTCGGAGTTCCAGTCTGCCTCGTCGGAATCCACCTTGTAAAAGGCGCCGCTCATGTCGGCACCCCAGCGCACGTCGTCCAGCACGAAGAACTCGGGCTCCGGGCCGAAGAAGGCGGTGTCGGCAATCCCTGTGGACTTGAGGTAGGCCTCAGCGCGCTTGGCGACAGAGCGCGGGTCACGCTCGTAGCCCTGCATGGTGGCGGGCTCCAGGATGTCGCAGCGCACGATTAGGGTGTTTTCATCGGAAAAGGGGTCCATCACGGCCGTGTCGGCTTCCGGCATCAGCACCATGTCCGAGGCCTCGATACCTTTCCAGCCGGCGATGGAGGAGCCATCGAACATTTTGCCGTCCTGGAACAGGGACTCATCGACCATGCTCGCGGGCAGGGAGACATGCTGCTCCTTGCCGCGCGTGTCGGTGAAACGCAGATCAACGAACTTAACGTCCTCGTTCTTGATGGTCTCCAAGATCTTCGATGCCATAATTGTCGGTCTCCCGTCGGTTCGAGTGAGGGGGTTAGTAATGAGCCGGTTGCCCCCTTTGGGCGAGGCAACCGCCCGGTGCGTCCGGACCCGCTGTGTCTCGAGTGGCTGGCGCGTCGCGTCTCACCGCGGTCTCAGCAAGTCCGCTAAGCAGGTTTCGTACCAGCAAGCGCCGAGCGCTCAAAAATCGGCCGGCGGCGCAGGGCCGTGCAGCCATAATCGTGCGCTGCCGATGATGCGGCAAGGGGACCCCGGGCTCGCGCGGCCGCAAAGCGGCCGCAACCCGTCTGGCAGGGCAAACGCCGAGGAATCAGCTCACGCCGGAAAGATGTGCGAGCTTAGGGCGGCATGGACTCAAGATGCACCGTTACGGTGCGCACACCGGCGGTAGACACTAAGCGCGGAGAAGATGGGATCGCCCGCGATGGCAGCCCAGGCACGCTCAGCGAGCGCATTGTCTGCCTCAGCCTGGGGCGCATCGTCCTCTGGCAAGAGGACTTCCACCTCGATGCGGCCATTCAGGTAGTGAAGCTGGACGCGGTCCAGCCGGCCCAATGCCGGCAAATTGGCCCAATGCGCGGCGAGGCGTGACAAGGTCTCGCGTCGACTCGGCAGCCCCATGGTCGGTGGGGCGATATTATCGTCTTCTGGGTCGATATGGACGGTAACGTCTTCTATCTCGTCGATTCGCTGTTTGAGCTCCTGCTCCACCTTAACACTGATCAGGTGGCCTTCCGAGACGCTGATGTAAGGGTCCACCAAAACGTGGACATCTGTCGAGACGGTGCCGCCCATGGAGCGTGTGCGCAGCATATGCAGGTCGCGTACGCCGCCCACATTGAGGATGGTCTCGCGCACCGCGGCGAGACGCTCCGGCTCAAGGCCCGTGTCCACCAGCTCCCGAGCGGCGTCGAAACCGAGCTCCCAAGCGATGCGGGCGATCATCACGGCGACGACGAAGGCAGCCACCGCATCCAAATAGGGCAATCCCGCCAACGTGCCCCCAATGCCGATCAGCACCACGATGGACGAAATCGCATCAGTGCGGTGATGCCAGGCGTTCGCCCGCAGCATATCCGAACGCACGCGCCGGGCGTAGGCCAGGGTGTACCAGTACAGCCATTCGTTGACCGCAATCGATGCGCAGGCAGCGTAGAGCGTGATCCACGACGGCTTGAGCAGGTCCCCGGGTGAGAACAGCCGCAGCGCAGCATCCCAGCCAACACCGATGGCCACTGCGAGCAGCACCAACGACAACGCCAACGTCGCCATGGTCTCATAGCGACCGTGGCCATAGGGGTGCTCATCATCCGGGCCGCGGCTTGCCTGGCGGCCGGCGACCCAGACCAGGGCATCGGTGGCCAGGTCAGAAAGGGAGTGGATACCGTCGGCAACCAGCGATTGGGACTGGCCCAGTATGCCGACGAGGATCTTCACAACGGACAAGACCAGATTCGCAACGGCGCCCACCAACGCTGTGCGGGCGATAGCACTGCGCCGCTCGCGCAGGCGCTCGGCATTTCTGCTGCCCGGGGCGATGGCTGCTCCCATAAAGCTCTCCCGCTGCGGCTCTGGCAACGCCGGCCAAGACTCGCCGCGATCGCCGATGCTCCGGCGCGATTATAGGGAAGATCGGGCCCCGCAGCAGCGGTAGCTGTGGTCGGGCCCAGGATGTTGTCGCTAGAATGGGCGCTTCCGTATTACGCCGCCGAGCCAGCCGATTGACCACTGACACAGCCGTACCTGGGTCCTTCCAGGAACTGATCTTCCGACTGCAGACGTACTGGGCCGCGCGCGGCTGCGTCGTCCTGCAACCGTATGACATGGAGGTGGGTGCCGGTACCTTTCATCCCGCCACCTTCCTTCGCGCGATCGGGCCAGAGCCCTGGCGCTCGGCCTATGTACAACCATCGCGGCGCCCGACGGACGGCCGCTATGGCGAAAATCCGAATCGCTTGCAACATTATTACCAGTACCAGGTGATCCTGAAGCCATCGCCTCTGGACATTCAGGATCAGTACCTCGAATCCCTGCGCCTTCTCGGCATCGACCCTTTAGTGCACGACATCCGCTTCGTCGAAGACAACTGGGAGTCGCCGACACTCGGCGCTTGGGGTCTCGGGTGGGAGGTATGGCTGAACGGCATGGAGGTAACGCAATTCACCTATTTCCAACAGGTAGGCGGCCTGGAGTGCCGTCCGGTGAGCGGAGAGATCACCTACGGCCTGGAGCGCATCGCCATGTATCTACAGGGCGTCGAAAGCGTGTTCGATCTGAAGTGGGCCGACACGCCGCAGGGTGCCGTTTCCTACGGTGACGTGTTTCTGCAAAACGAGCGTGAGCAATCCGCTTACAACTTCGAGCATGCCGATGTGGAGGCCTTGTTCAACGCCTTTGATGTCGCCGAGCGCCAGAGCCTGCATCTCATCGAACAAACCCTGCCGCTGCCTGCTTACGAACAGGTGCTCAAGGCCTCGCACCTGTTCAACCTGCTCGACGCTCGCGGCGCACTGTCGGTGACCGAGCGGCAGCGTTTCATCCTGCGGGTGCGAACGCTGGCCCGGTCGGTCGCGGAAGCCTATTACGCGAGCCGCGAGGCCCTTGGCTTTCCGATGCTGGGGACACGCTGACATGAGCACCATGGACGAAACACGAGACCTGCTGGTCGAGATCGGCACCGAAGAGCTGCCCCCCACGGCGCTGCTGCCCCTGTCTACAGCATTTGCAGACGCGCTTTCGGCGCAGTTCGGCGAGCATGCGCTCGCGCATCACGCCGTGGAGCCCTTCGCGACGCCTCGGCGCCTGGCGCTCATCGTTCGGAGACTGGCCAGTAGGCAACCGGACCGGGAGCATGTCCGCCGCGGTCCGGCGGTGAAGGCTGCTTTTGATGCGAGCGGCGCACCCACCAAGGCGGCGCTGGGCTTCGCTCAGTCCTGTGGTATCGATGTCGATGCGCTCGGTCGCGAGGATAACGACAAAGGCAGCTGGCTCGTGCACCGCAGCATCCAACCCGGCCAGTCCACCGCCGCGCTCCTGCCGGACTTGGTGGGCGCCGCGCTGAGCCAGCTGCCCATCCAGAAGCGAATGCGCTGGGGAGACAGCGATGTCACCTTCGTGCGCCCGGTACACTGGATCTGCATGCGCTTCGGCAGCGAGCCCGTCGCCGGCCATGTGCTTGAGGTCCCCATCGGAACACAGACGCGGGGCCACCGCTTCCACCACCCGGAATCCCTGACGATCGGCTCGCCGGACGACTATGCACCGGCGCTGCGCGCAGCCTATGTGGAGCCGAGCTTCGACGTCCGCCGGAGCACCATCCGCGACCAGGTGACGGCGCTCGCGGCATCCGTGGGCGGCACTGCAAGCATCCCCCAGGAGCTCCTGGATGAGGTCACCGCATTGTGCGAATGGCCCGTGGCATTGCTGGGGCACTTCGATGAAGCCTTCCTCGAGGTGCCGGCAGAAGCCTTGATCGAGACCATGCAGCAGCACCAGAAATACTTCGCCGTGCGGAGTTCCGACGGCGCCCTGCTGCCGAGCTTCATCGCCGTGAGCAACATCGAGAGTCGAGAGCCCGATGTGGTTCGCGCCGGTAACGAACGCGTCATCCGACCGCGCTTCAGCGATGCGCGCTTCTTCTGGGAGCAGGATCTACGCATCGCCCTTGCGGATCGGCGGCCGGCGCTGGAGCGCATCGTGTTTCAACACAAGCTCGGCACGGTCGCCGACAAATCACGGCGGGTCGCGGCGTTATCCCGACAGATCGCCGGCTTGCTCGGCTACGACGCCGCGCTCGCGGAGCGGTCGGCGTCTCTGGCCAAGTGCGATTTGGTGACCGCCATGGTTGGCGAGTTTGCGGGGCTCCAGGGGGTCATGGGTCGCTATTACGCCGCACGCAGCGGCGAGCCGCCCTGCGTTGCCGACGCCCTCGAAGAACAATACCTTCCGCGGCATGCGGGCGACCGGCTGCCGACCTCTGACTGCGGCCGCGTGCTGGCGCTGGCGGACAAGCTGGACACGCTTGTAGGTATCTTTGCCATTGGCGAGCGGCCCACCGGGGTGAAGGATCCCTACGGCCTGAGGCGCGCAGCTATCGGCGTGTTGCGGATTCTCATCGAGACACCAATGAGACTGGATCTGCGCCTGCTCTTGGACGAATCCGCCACGGCCTTCCCGGCTTCGATTCCTGCTGCTTCGGCAGCGGAAGAGGCTTATGCGTATATCATGGAGCGCCTGCCCGGGTACTATGCCGACCAGGGCATCGAGGCCGATGCCATCGAGGCCGTGATGGCTGTGGACGCTTCGGCGCCCAGCGACTTCGACCGCCGAGTTCGCGCGGTCACTGCATTCTCAGGGCTGGACGCGGCGGCAGCCCTGGCGGCCGCCAACAAGCGAATAGCCAACATCCTGAAGAAGTCGGAGACCAGAGTGGACGGCGCCGAGCTGAGCGAGACCCTGCTGCAGGCCGACGCCGAGCGCCGGCTCGCGGCAGATGTCGCCAGGCTGCGGGAGGATATTGCCCCCCTGATCGCGGCCGGCGATTACAGGGAAGCGCTGAAGTCGCTTGCGGGGCTGCGGCCCGATGTGGACCGGTTTTTCGATGAGGTGATGGTGATGGCGGAAGACCCGAGGTTGCGGGCGAATCGGATCGCGCTGGTTCAGGGCGTGCGAAAGCTGTTCACCAGCATTGCGGACATCGGCAGGCTCCGTATCGGGGAGCAAGGGTGACCACATGAAGACGGAGCTCCTAGCCAATCGACAAGATCGCGCCCGACCTCCGGGCGGCTTCGGGCACCAAGCTCAGGGCGAGGGCGCATGAAGGTCGTCATCCTTGACCGAGATGGCGTAGTTAACGAGGATTCACCGGACTACATCCGCTCTCCTGAGGCAATACGCCCCATCCCTGGCAGTCTTGAGGCCATCGCTCGATTCACTCAGGCGGGTGTTCAGGTGGCGATCGCGACCAACCAGTCCGGCCTCGCCCGGGGTTTGTTCGATATCGACGCCCTCAACCGGATGCACAGTCTGCTGTGCACCCGCGCCGCGGCCGTCGGCGGGCGCATCGACCTCATCGCCTTCTGCCCGCATGGCCCCGAAGCACATTGCCGCTGCCGCAAGCCTGAGCCCGGACTGCTTCAGAGCATCGCCCAGCGCTTTTCCGTGTCGCTAGCTACGACTCCTGTCGTGGGCGATTCCCTCCGTGACCTGCAGGCGGCTCGCCAAGCCGGCGCCACGCCGGTGCTGGTGCGAACGGGCAATGGTGCGCACACGGCGAAATCCCTGCCGACCGCGTTCTCTGGCATCTCGGTTTTTGACGACCTGCTCTCGGCTTCCGTCGCGTTGCTCTCTCGTTGATGCCGCGCGCGCACTCGGCGGCGCAATCCTGAGGATGGCACAGCCGGCCGGATGTGAGTCAGACGTCGAGATTTTCTACATCCAGCGCATTGCGCTCGATGAATGCCCTGCGTGGCTCGACGTACTCGCCCATCAGGGTCGTAAAGATCTGGTCTGCGGCGACGGCATCCTCGATGGTGACGCGCAGCAGCCGACGAGTCGCAGGGTCCATAGTCGTATCCCAAAGCTGGGCCGGGTTCATCTCCCCGAGTCCCTTGTAGCGCTGGATGCTATAACCCTTGCGGGCCTCGCCAAGGAGCCAATCGTAGGCTTCAGCAAAGCTCTCCACCGCCTGTTGACGCTCTCCCCGAGAAACGGTGGCGCCTGACTGAACCAAGCCGTCGAGCTTCTCAGCGAGCGCGGCAATGCGCTCGTACTCAGGACCGTCGAAGAACTCCAGAGTCATGTGGGTGGTCTCGGGGATGCCGTGAACGAGGCGCACCACCTGCAACTGGTGCTTACCCGATGTATCCGTGGCCGCGTGGCTCGTTAAACGATACTCGAGGGCAGGGCCGGTCCGGGCGTTCATTCGAGCTTCGAGCTGCATGAGCCAGTGCTCAAGCTCAGATTCCGTCCCGCGAATGCGCTCGTCCAGACGCGGCATATTGATCAGCTCTTCCATCAGAAGCGGATCGAAACGGCGCTGTAGGCGCACGAGCATAGCGCGGAAGGATTGGTACTCTGCCGCCAGCTGGCCGAGGGCGTGGGCGGACAGCGGCGGGGCATCGTCTCCAACCCGCAAGCTCGCTTTGTCGAGCGCTGCGCGCAGGAGCGAGGCCCCAAGTTCACCATCGTCGAGGAGATAATCCTCCTGTTTTCCCCGCTTAACCTTGTAGAGCGGGGGCTGGGCGATGTAGACGTGCCCGCGTTCCACCAGCTCAGGCATCTGCCGGTAGAAGAATGTGAGCAAAAGCGTACGGATATGCGCACCATCCACATCGGCGTCGGTCATGATGATGATGCGGTGGTAGCGCAGTCGATTCGGATCGTATTCGTCATGACCGATGCCGCAGCCGAGGGCGGTGATCAGGGTGCCGACCTCCGCTGAGGACAACATTTTGTCGAATCGCGCCTTCTCGACGTTGAGGATCTTGCCCTTGAGGGGCAGGATCGCCTGAAAGGCACGGTCCCGTCCTTGTTTGGCCGAGCCACCGGCGGAGTCGCCCTCGACAATGAAGAGCTCGGATTTGGATGGATCCTTTTCTTGGCAGTCCGCAAGCTTGCCGGGCAGTCCCGCCACATCGAGGACACCTTTACGGCGAGTCATTTCGCGTGCTTTACGAGCTGCCTCACGTGCCCGAGCAGCCTCGAGCATCTTATTGGCGATGACTTTGGCCTCCGTGGGGTGCTCTTCTAGGAAGGTATCCAGATACTCGACGAAGAGCGATTCCACGATTGCCTTCACCTCAGAGGAGACCAGCTTGTCCTTGGTCTGAGATGAAAACTTCGGATCTGGGACCTTGACCGACACCACCGCCGTCAAGCCTTCACGCGCGTCATCGCCCACCGGCCGGGTTTTCTGGCTCTTATCCAGCCCCTCGCGCTCGATGTACTGGTTAAGCGTCCGAGTGAGGCCGGCGCGAAAGCCAGCCAGGTGAGTACCACCGTCTCGCTGCGGGATGTTGTTCGTATAGCAGAAGATAGACTCCTGATAGGAGTCATTCCATTGCAGGGCAATCTCGACGGAGACCTCGTCCCGCTCCGCCAAGCAATAGAACACGGTGGGGTGGAGCGGAGCCTTGTTTTCGTTCAGATGCCGAACGAAGGCTTGGATGCCGCCCACGTACTGGAATGTATCTTCGCGCTGCGTACGCTCATCGCGCAGCCGGATGCGGACGCCGGAGTTCAAAAACGACAGCTCTCGGAGCCGCTTCGACAGGATATCGTAGTGAAAGTCCCGGTCGGAGAACACGGTCGCCGCAGGCCAGAAACGGATAACGGTACCGCTGTGCTGCGAGTCCCCGATGCGCCGCAGCGGTGCGTCGGGCACGCCGGCCGTGAAGTGCTGTTCGTACAAGCCGCCGTCGCGCCCGATGCGCATCTCCAGGCGCTCGGACAGCGCATTCACAACCGAAACACCGACGCCGTGCAGGCCTCCGGAGACCTTGTAACTGTTGTCATCGAATTTACCGCCAGCATGCAGCACGGTCATGATGACTTCAGCGGCGGATCGGTTTTCTTCCGGGTGGATATCCACCGGAATGCCGCGCCCGTCGTCGGAGACGGTGACGGAGCAGTCGTCATGGACCACTACCTCCACCTCCGAACAATGGCCAGCCAGCGCCTCATCGATCGCGTTGTCGACGACCTCGAAGATCATGTGGTGCAGGCCAGTGCCGTCATCGGTGTCGCCGATATACATGCCTGGGCGCTTGCGGACGGCATCAAGTCCCCGCAGTACCTTGATGCTGGAGGAGTCGTAGGTCATCTTGTTTGTGTCGGTGGTGTTGGCGGTCGTGGGTTGGGGCGCCGCGTGCAACGAGGCGCGTCAGCACGCCCGGACTAACAGGTTATTGTAACCCGGTTGGGATCCATACATGAGCGAGCAAGGTCGTCGGGACAGAGCGAATGACCGCTGCAGGGAAGCCGGTCATCATATCCGTCTGGCGCGAGTCGGGCGGTCGCCGCTTGGCCGCAGCGATCGCGCTTGTACCGCTGGCGAGTGAGCAGAGCGGCCGCGCGCCGATCATGACGTGGATAGCACGCCTTGTTTCACGTGGAACAACGTCGAGGTCTCAGCCAGCGCAGTTGGAGGGCTGTGTTCCTCAAGGCTCGTTACCACAAGTTGCTCACAAGCGCGACTCCAGGCCCACAGAACGGCATTCACGTGGCCGCTGCTCACCTCGGCGTAGGGATCATCCAGCAGCGCAATCTGCTCGGCACCAGTCTCTGCGCTGATCACGTTCTGGAAGGCGAGTTGCAGCAAGAGTCCCACAAGCTTGTTCTCACCACGTGAACCCGTCCAGGGTCCAGATGACGTGGAGAACGAGATATCCCCTCGCGAAGCGGAGAGAAAGGTGTATCCCCTCTCCTTGTCCCCGGGCAGCTGTTCCGCCAGTGTTTTGTGGAGATCCTTGGATTGTCCGGTCCAGTGCAAAGACAGCAACACTTCCCCCCGAGGCAAGAGGGCGCCCGTGACCTCTCGAAACTCCCGATTAACCCGCGCCAGAAAGGCTGACCTCTTATGCCAGACTGCGTCGAGCGCAGTGGCATAAGGTCCGTCCCAAATGGGCTTGCCAGCCCCGCCGGCCCTAAGCCACGCATTACGCTGCCGGTGAACCCGTTGAAGCTTGGCCCACAAAGCACGAGCCCCTGGTTCCACGTGGAACAATGACCAGTCCAGTAGCCGCCGGCGCAGCGCCGGATCCCCTTCCACAATGTTGAAGCTCGCCGCGCCCACAAATCGCGTCATGGGTATAGGCAATGCCGCGTCTCCCTTGCCGCTGCTGGTCCAGCGCCTCTGTAAACACCGGCCACCGATCAAAAAGCTGCCCCCAATCGCCGTCGCCTGCTCGCCCCGAGTCGTCAGTGGACCGCTCCGCCGCCCCCTAAACGTACGTAGCCGGTCCAAGACGTAGATGGCTTCCAGCAGCGTCGTCTTGCCCGCCCCATTACTGCCACTCACCCAAATGAGGCCCGGAGCAAGACGCAGATCGGCTGACCGGATGCAGCGGAGATTCCTGACACGCAGTGATTCTAGAATCGCCAATGGGACCGGCTTCCCAGCGGCTACAACCGCATCGGCATGACCACGAAGGTCTCGTCCTCGCAGTTCAACCCGCGCCAGATAGAACTGCTATCCGCGTCCTGGAACGCCACTTCCACCTGATCTGCTTCAATAGCCTGTAAGGCATCGATCAGATAGCCGACATTGAAGCCGATAGTCACTGCATCGCCGGCGTAATCTGCCTCCACCTCATCCTCGGCCACCTCCTGCTCCGGATTCTGCGCCTGAAGACGCAACATCCCGTCCTCAAAGGTGATCCGAACGCCCTTATATTTTTCATTCGACAGGATGGCTGCCCGCTGCAACGCCGTCCGAATGAGATCGCGATCCACAACTGCCCGACGCGGCAACCCCTTTGGGATGACACGCTGATACTCGGGATACTTCCCGTCCACCAACTTTGAGCTCAGCACTGTCTTGCCGAGCGCCACGACAAGGGAACGCTCACCCCACCGGAACTCCAGCATCGCATCATCGTTGTCCAGGAGCCGCCGGAGCTCAGCAACCGTTTTCGCCGGGAGGATCAACTGCTCGGTCTCGTCGCCAGCCGCACCAGGCGCGTCCACGGAAAAGCGCGACAATCGATGGCCGTCGGTGGCCACCGCGATCAGCTCATCTTGCCCAAGCTCGAGCAATACCCCGTTGAGATAGTAGCGGACATCCTGTTGCGCCATCGCGAACGCTGTCTTATTCAGCAACCGCTTAAGCTGCACCGATGCAAGCTGCATGTGGCGCATCTCCCCTTCCGCTGCAATGCTGGGAAAGTCTGCTGCTGGCAGCGTCGACAGCGTGAAGCGCGTGCGCCCACTGGAGACGATGCAGCGCTCCTTGTCCGTGCGCAAACTGACCTTTGCACCCTCGCGCAACGACCGACAGAAATCCATCAGTTTGCGAGTCGGTATTGTCACCGCGCCCGGCTCGGCCACCGCCATTGTGCCCACCCAAGTGCCGATCGCGATTTCCAGATCCGTCGTCGCGAGACGAAGGCCATCGGCGTCGGTCTCGAGCAGCACATTGGCCAAAATCGGCAGCGTCTGCCGTCGCTCAACAACGCCCGCAACGGTGCTCACGGCCCCTAGGAGGTCGTCTCGCGGAATTTCGATCTTCACGCTACCCCTGCCTCGCTCTTGTTACTGGAGGTAAAGAATATTCAGAGTCGTTACAGTAAGGCCTGCGGATAACTGCAAATTTCCGCTTTTCAATTATTTTTCATCTGCTTATGACGGGCACTCGCTGTTGATAGGATGGCCCCTCACTGTGGATAACCTGTCAACAACAAGCCGCTGTAAACTTACCCACAGCTTTTCCACGGTCAGCTCGTCAGAGTTCTCAACAGGATCCGATAGTCTTCTTCGATCATGGTGTCACTGGCGCGGAGGGCTTCAATTTTCCGCGTCGCGTGGATCACCGTACTGTGGTCGCGGCCACCGAATGCGTCGCCGATCTCTGGCAGGCTCGCCTTGGTGAGCTCCTTTGCAAGGGCCATGGCTACCTGCCGAGGTCGCGCAATGTTCCGTGTGCGCTTCGCGGATGTTAGGTCCGAGACACGCAGCTTGTAGTAGCTGGCGACGGTCTTCTGAATGTTCTCGATCGTGATTTGCCGATCCTGCGCCACGAACATGTCCCGCAGGACTTCGCGGGCGAAATCCAGATCGATGGTGGCGCCCATGAACTGCGAGTTGGCCACCAGCCGACGCAAAGCCCCCTCCAGCTCACGGATGTTGGACGTCATTCGCTTCGCGACGAAGTAGCCCACATCCTCCGGTAGCTCGACGTTGAGCAGCGCGGCCTTGCTGTGCAGGATAGCGACGCGCGTCTCGAAGTCCGGTGGCTCGATGCCGACCGTCAGTCCCCAACCGAACCGTGACTTCAAACGCTCCTCGAGTCCACTAACCTCCTTCGGATACCGGTCACTCGACAGGACGATCTGCTGTTTGCTCTCGAACAGCGCGTTGAACGTGTGGAAAAACTCCTCCTGTGATCGATCCTTGTTGCCGAAGAACTGGACGTCGTCGATGAGCAGTGCATTGACCCGTCGGTAACGCGCCTTGAACTCGTCGATCTTGTTGTGCTGCAGCGCCCGAATCATATCGGAGACGAAGCGCTCCGAGTGTACGTAGATCACCTTGGCACCGGGGTTGGCGTCCAGGATGGTGTTGCCAACAGCGTGCATCAGATGCGTCTTGCCGAGGCCGACCCCGCCGTAGATAAACAACGGATTGTATGCCGTCCCCGGATTCTTGCCGATCTGCATCGACGCGGCACGGGCGATCTGGTTCGATTTGCCTTCAACGAAGGTTGCGAACGTGAAGTCCTTATTCAGGTTGCTCTCGGCGCGCCGGCGGTCGAGCCCGCCCTCCGCGCTCTGGTCACTGCTACCGCCGTTGGAACTTGGCTGTGCTGCTCTTGCGTCGAGGGTGCCGATCTCGAACCGCACTTGGTGAACGCGACCGACGCTGATTTCAGTGCACAGACGCGTGATTCGCTGCTCGTAGTGCTGCTTGACCCAGTCCTTGACGAATCGATTCGGCGCCAGCAGACACATGGCGCCATCGCGTTCCCGTGCCTGTAAAGGCATGATCCAAGTACTGTACTCGGCACCGGTCAGATCCTGCTTCAATGCGGCCGAGCAGGCATCCCAAAGATCGCTCATGCTGCCCCTGTCCCCCTTACCATGAGTCCGTCTCGCAGTCTTGGCGGAAAACCTCCGCCGGATCGCCGCCCAAGTCTCGTCGTTGCCGGTCCGCAGGAAAGCGGACGAGCAGTTTCCCGTGCAGTCTATCCACATGCGCGCAGGTTATCCACAGCCGTCCGACCGGCGAACCCTACGACTCGGCGTTGCAATGGTTAGGCGGCACAGGTATCCTCGGCGGTCTTTTTTGGGTCTCAAAGCGACGCCCACCCGGGCGCTGGATGATGCCCTGTCCGGTTTAGGTAACGCACTGTGAAACAGACATTCAAGCCAAGTCGACTGAAGCGCGCTCGCACGCATGGTTTCCGTGCGCGAAACGCCACGCGGAGCGGCCGGGAGATTCTCCGGGCGCGTCGGGCTAAAGGCCGCGCACGCCTGGCGCCCTGCTGAGGAGTGCCCCCGGCCGATCCCCGACAGCACGGTCTCCCGTTCGAGTTACCACAGCGTCGGCTGACCATTAGATTTCGTGCCGGACCATCGCCCCGACTTGCGTCTGCCGCGGGCTAAGCGCCTACTCCAAGCGGACGCGTTTCGGCAGGTCTTCGCGCGGCCGGCGCGCAGCTCGGATGGCTTCTTTAACGTTGCTGCACGCCGGCGCTGCGAGAGCTGCGACCCGCACGACGTCCCTGCGCGGCTCGGCCTTGCGGTTTCCCGAAAAGCGCTGCCACGAGCAGTGGATCGCAATCGGGTCAAACGCATTGTCCGGGAGACATTCCGCCAGATGCACTTCTGTGGTGGCCTGGACGTCGTCGTGGTCGGGCGTGCCGGCTTGCGCGATGCCGACAACGCCGCGGTAAGACGGTCCATCAGCGACCACTTCGCCGCCTTGCGTCGCCGGCTCTGCCGCCAGTCCGCTGTCCATTAAGCTGCCGCGCTCTGCGGGCTGCTCGGTGCTCGCGATGTCCGCCACCACCGCATCGATGTGACGCGCTACTGCGACGTGCACACCTCGACGCCCCTTTGCTGGCTGCCTCCTGCCCAAATTCGCTGCTGCTGAACCCTCTGCTGCCCAACCCATGGACAACTTCCGGCTCATCCTCCTGATGTCATTGGCCGCCGTGCTGTTCCTGATCTATCAGGCCTGGATGGAGGATTACGGCCGCCAACAAGCCGCCCCGCAGACCGCAGCGCAAAGCGCCCCAGGGCAGCCGGCCAAGAGCGCTGATGCTGCCACATCACTCGCGCCGGGCGACGAGCCTGCACGACCGACCGACGCACCTGACGCCCCGCCCGCGCACCCCGCTTCCGCAGGCAGCGTGTCGCCGCTTGAGGGCGGCGCAGCCTCTGTTCAGCCCGGCTCGGCCACCACCAGCGTGGTCACTGTGAAAACCGATGTTCTGCGGGCGGAAATCGCCACACGCGGAGGCACCATCCAGTCCTTGTGGCTTAAAGACTATGCGGCGGATGCTGATCGTCCAGAAGTACCCTTACAGCTGCTGAAACCCGACGCGCCGAACATGTTCATCGTGCAGTCGGGGCTGCTGGGCGGTGGTGATGTGACCGTACCCACCCACGAAGCCGACTTCACCGCGGCTCAGTCCGCCTTCCAGCTCGCCGACGGTGATGATCAGCTTGTTGTCGAATTGGTCTGGCGCGGGGATAGCGGGCTCGAGGTCATCAAGCGCTACCGCTTCGAACGGGGCAGCTACCTGGTCCACGCCGAACAGCACATTGACAACAACACCGGGGCGCCTACCGCGGTGCGAAACTACGACCAGCTGCAGCGCACCGAGCTTGTGGACCCGAACAAGTCCAGCTTCATCCACACCTATACCGGTGCGGTCTACTACGGCCCCGAGGAGAAGTACAAAAAGGAAACCTTCAAGGAGATGACCAAGCGGCCGCTGGACGTGAGCATCACTGGCGGCTGGATCGCCATGATTCAGCACTACTTCATGGCAGCCTGGATCCCGCAGCCCGACGAGCCCCAAACCTTCTACAGCAAGGTGGTTGGCGACGGCCGCTACATCATCGGCCAGTACTCGCCGGCGGTCACCATCCCCGCCGGCGGCAGCCACACGTTCGAGAACCGCCTGTTCGTGGGGCCAAAGCTCCAAGACCAGCTGGACCAGATCGCGCCGGGCCTGGAGCTCGCCGTGGACTACGGCTGGCTCACCATCCTGGCCAAGCCCATCTTCTGGCTGCTGGAACTGATCCACAGCCTGGTGGGCAACTGGGGCTGGGCCATCATCATCCTGACGATCCTCATCAAGGCGGCCTTCTACAAGCTGTCGGAGACCAGCTACAAGTCCATGGCCAACATGCGCAAGCTGGCCCCGCGGCTGAAAGCGCTCAAAGATCGCTACGGCGACGACAAGGAGCGCATGAACCAGGCCATGATGGAGCTGTACAAGAAGGAGAAGATCAACCCCCTCGGCGGCTGCCTGCCCATCCTGGTGCAGATCCCGGTGTTCATCGCCCTGTACTGGGTGCTGCTGGAGAGCGTCGAGCTGCGCCACGCCCCCTTCATCCTCTGGATCGACAACCTGACCGCCCCCGATCCCTGGTTCGTGCTGCCGGTGATCATGGGCGTGTCCATGTTCGTCCAGCAGAAGCTGAACCCGCCGCCGCCGGATCCGATGCAGGAGAAGATCTTCATGGCCTTGCCCTTCGTGTTCACGGTGTTCTTCGCCTTCTTCCCGGCGGGGCTGGTCCTCTACTGGACCGTGAACCAACTCCTCTCCATCACCCAGCAGTGGTACATCACCCGGCAGATCGAGAAGGCGGAAGCGGCCAAGCACAAGGCTTGAGTCTGTCGCCCGCGGCTGGCACTGCGCGGCGCGATGCCGCCTTCGGCCCGCTTTGATCGGGCGCAAGACCATCGCCGCCGTCGCCACCCCATTGGGCGTTGGCGCCGTTGGTATCGTCCGGGTGTCGGGTCCGGCGGTCCCGGACATCGCCTTGGATCTGCTCGGCCGATTGCCGGCGCCCCGTCAAGCGCTGCTGGCGGATTTTCTTGCCGGAGACGGCGAGCCCATCGACCAGGGCCTCGCTCTCTACTTTCCGGCGCCCCACTCCTTCACCGGCGAGCATGTCTTGGAGCTGCAAGGGCACGGCGGTCCAGTAGTACTGGACCGCTTGTTGGCGCGGGTGCTCGAGCTCGGCGCGCGCGCCGCCCGCCCCGGCGAGTTCAGCGAGCGCGCCTTCCTCGAAGGCAAGCTCGACCTCACCCGCGCTGAGGCCATCGCCGACCTCATCGCCAGCGGCACCGAGCAGCAGGCCAGGCTTGCGGCCCGCTCCTTGCGGGGTGCCTTCGCGCAGCGGGTGGATGAGCTGCTGGAGGCGCTGACCGCCGTGCGCGTGCTGGTGGAGGCGACCCTGGATTTCCCGGACGAAGACCTCGGCCCGGAGCTGGCGGCGGGCATCGCCAAGGACCTGGAGCGACTGCTGGCCGATCTGGACACCTTGCTCAGCACAGCCCAGCGCGGCGAGCGTCTGCGCGACGGGCTCATGGTGGTGCTGGCAGGGGCGCCCAACGCAGGCAAATCGAGTTTGCTCAATGCTTTGTCGGAAACCGACCGCGCCATCGTCACGCCCGTGCCCGGCACCACCCGCGACCTGTTACATGCCGACGTTCAGATCGACGGTCTGCCGCTGCGAGTGGTGGACACGGCGGGATTGCGTTTGTCGCCCGACCCCATCGAGCAGGAAGGCGTGCGCCGCGCGCGTGAGCAGATCGACCAAGCCGACCTGGTGCTCTGGATCATCGACGACGCCGACCCGCTGGGCGAGGTCGCGGCTCCGGCGGACCTGCCCGAACAGGTGCCGCGCCTTAGCGTCCGCAACAAGATCGACCTCACCGGCCGCGCGCCGGGTGAGCATCCCGGCGCGGACGGCTCGACGGCGCTCGCCTGCTCCGCCACCACCGGCGCCGGCCTCGATGACCTGCGGCGCGCCCTGACCCGCCACGCCGGTCTCGGCGGCGATGCCGACGGCGAGTTCAGCGCCCGGCGCCGACACCTCGACGCCCTGCGCCGCACGCGGGAGCACCTGGCGGCCGCGGCGCAGGCCCAGGCCAACGCGGCGCCGCCCGAGCTCCTGGCCGAGGAACTGCGCCTCGCCCAGAACAGCCTCGGCGAGATCACCGGCGCCGTGTCCTCCGACGATCTGCTCGGCCGGATATTCTCCGAATTCTGTATCGGCAAGTAATCCCGCTTACGGCAGGAAAAGCCGCGCCGCCGCCGCCGGGTTGGACGGGAAATACAGATGCAGATAGCTCGCGCGCAGGGGGCCCAGTGCGTAGAAGGGCTCGCCGGGCCGCGCGCCGTGCTGGCGCACGCCGTGAGCTGTCGGCTTTACGGTCGTGATCATGCGGGAGTGGTGGAAGCTGTGCCCGCGGATCTCGCCGTCCTCAAGCCACAACGCCTGCATACCTAGGCCGGCGACGCGCGGCTGCATCTGCGCCTGCCCCGGCAGCAGCCCCAGCAGGTCGGCACTATGGCCAGACTGGTCCGTGAGGCGCTCCAGCAGGTAGAGCATGCCGCCGCACTCGGCGTACACGGGCCGGCCCGCCGCCAGGTGCGAGCGCAGGGCCGCATGCATGGCACGATTGGCCGCAAGGGCTGCGAGGTGGAGCTCCGGATAGCCGCCCGGCAGGTAGACAGCATCCGCCTGCACACCGCTATCGGCCAATGGCGAGAAGAACGCCAGCTCCGCACCGAGCGCCTCGAGGAGTCGCAGGTTCTCCGGGTACAGAAAGGAAAAGGCGGCGTCCTGGGCAATGGCGATCCGGTGTCCCCCGAGCAGGGCGGGTGCTTCTGGTTGTGTTCTCGGCCCCTGGAAGGCGACCTCCAGTAGCAGCGAGGCGAGCGCAGTGCCGGCCAGTGCATCCGCCGCCGCATCCAGTCGTCGTTCCAGATCGGCGATCTCCGCCGCCTGCACCAGCCCGAGATGACGGCTCGGCAGCGCGGCGTCGTCCAGACGCGGCAGCCCAGCCAACAGCGCCAGCCCCTCCGGCAGTCCGGCGCTGAGCATCTCGCGGTGGCGATCGCTGCCGACGCGGTTGGCGACCACGCCGGCGAGCTGCAAGCCAGGCCGCCGAGTCGCGAGCCCCAGGGCCAGCGCACCGAAGGTCTGACCCATGCCGCGAGCGTCCATCAGCGCCACCGACGGGAGGTCGAAGCGCAGGGCGAGGTCCGCGGCGCTCGGCTCGCCGTCGAACAGCCCCATGGCTCCCTCCACCAGGATCAGGTCTGCCTCCGCTGCGGCCTCGAACAGTAGCCGTTGGCATTCCGTAGCGCCCACCATCCAGAGATCAAGCGACAGAACCTCGGCGCCGCTCGCCTGCTCGAGGATCATCGGGTCGAGGAAATCCGGTCCGACCTTGAACACCCGCACCCGCCGGCCCTGGCGCGCATGATAGCGGGCCAGCGCTGCCGTCAGCGTCGTCTTGCCCTGACCGGATGCAGTGGCCCCGAGCAGCAGCGCCGGGCAATGTCGGACCGGAGGCCGGTCCGCGCCGCCCGCCGCGCTGACCTCAATAGGGTGGCTTCACATTCGCGCCATGACCCGTTTTGCGATCGGGCGGGTGAATGGCGTCTGGCTCCAGCGACCAGGGGACAATATAGCGCTGGCCCGCGTGCAGGCCGGTAACCGCATCGATGCCATAGACCGCGCGCAGGTTCGCGGGCACAAGCACCGCATCCACCGGACCGGTCGCTGCGGGCTCGCCACGGTCCAACAGCAGCAGCCGGTCGCAAAAGCGGCTCGCCAGGGTCAGATCATGCAGCACGACGATGGCGGCGCCGCCGTCGGCGCAATGGCCGCGCAGCAGCGCCATGACCTCCAGCTGGTGGCGCGGGTCGAGCGCCGCCACCGGCTCATCCGCCAGCACCAGCGGGGCCTGCACCGCCAGCACCCGGGCGAGCCGGGCGCGGGCGCGCTCGCCGCCGGAGAGTTGATCCGCACGCCGCGCCCGCAGGCTCCAGACATCCGCCGAGTGCATGGCGGCCTCCACGGCGGCCCGGTCCTCGGCGTCCGGCACACCGCCCCACGCGGAGCGGTGCGGGTAGCGGCCCAGCGCCACCAGCTCCGCCACCGTGATGGGCCATTGGACTTGGTCGTCCTGGTTGAGATAGGCGACCCGCCGCGCCCGCTCCCGGGCGGAGAGCCGGCTGAGCTGATGCCCCGCCAGCTGCATCGCGCCTCGATATGGCAGCAGTTGGGCGACGGCCTTCAACACCGTCGACTTGCCGGCACCGTTGGGGCCGATGAGCCCCAGGATCTCGCCGCGCCGGACGGCGAGGTCGACGCCTGTCACCAGTGTCCGGCTGCCCAAGTGCACCGACAGTCCGGTGACCGACAACAGGCTTTCGACCGAGGTGATGTTTGGATTCGAGTTCACGGCTGGGGGCTCAGGCTAGGGTACGCCGGCTCTTCAGCACCAGTGCGAGGAAGAAGGGCGCCCCCACCAGTGCGGTCACGACCCCGAGCATCAGTTGCTGCGGCGTGTCCAGCAGCCGGATGGCCAGCTCCGCCGCCAGCACCAGCAGCGCGCCGCCCAGGGCGCTGGGCAGCAGCAATCGGCCTGGACGATGTCCCACCAGCCCGCGCAGCAGGTGCGGCACCACCAGGCCGACGAAGCCGATGGTGCCCGTCACTGACACGCAGGCACCCACCGACAACGCGGACCCGGTGATTACCAGCCCGCGCAGCCGCGGCAGGTGCACGCCGAGGCTGGTGGCCTCCGCCTCGCCCAGGGTCAGCAGGGTCAGCGACGGTGCCGCCGCCAGCAACAGCAGCAAGCCCGCCGCGACGAAGGGCAGCACCAGGCGTACGTCGGCAAGGCTGCGGTCCGCGATGGAGCCGAGCAGCCAGAGCACGATGTCCTGCACGCTCGCCGGGCTCGGCGCTAGGTTCAGCGCCAGCGATGTCAGCGCGCCCGCCAGGGAGGACAGCGCGACCCCGGCGAGGATGAGCGTCAGGTTTGAGGCGCCGCCGCGGGTGAGCACATAGAGCAGCAGCGTTGCCAGCAGCGCACCCGCCATCGCCGAAGCGGGCAGGGACCAGATACTCAGCGTCGTGAGCCCGAAGTAGAGCGCCAGCACCGCGCCCAGCCCGGCGCTGGCGGAGATGCCGAGCAACCCCGGCTCCGCCAGCGGATTGCGCAGCAGCCCCTGCAGGGCCGCACCGGACATGCCAAGCGACCCCCCAACCAGCCAGGCCAGCAGCACTCGCGGCAGGCGAATCTGCTGCACGATGAGGCGGTGCTCCTCGGGACCAGTGCCGATGAGGCCTGCGAGCACCTCGCTCCAGCCGAGCGGTGCCGCGCCGAAGCCCAGCGATACCAGGCTCAGCACCAGCAGGGCCGACGTGAGCACGCCGGCGATACCGAGCTGCTGCACCCATGCCGACGCCTTGTCAACATCAGCGGCCGCCCCGCTGCCGGGGTCGGACCAGGCGGGCCGCTTGGCGGCAGACCAGCCCGCGCTCATGGCTCGTCACCGGTGTCGAGGGACCGCACCTGCTCGGCAATGGCCTCGGCCGCGCCCACGAGCTCCAGCCCGCCGCAGCCGAACAGTCGGCTCGGCACCTGCACCGTCGGGATGCGTGCGAGCAGGCGCCGCAACAGCGGATGGCGGGCATAGGCCGATGCGGTGAGCGCCTGGCGCTGCTCGAAGTAGCCGAGCAGGAAGACATCCGGCGGGTGCGTGACGATCAGTTCCAGCGGGTAGGCTCCCCAGCCGACATGGCCTTGCGCGGCGGCGAGGTTCTCGAGCCCGAGGCGCGTGATGGCATCATCCACGTAGGTGTCCCCGCCCGCGCTGCCGCCGCCGGGCCGCAGATACAGTGCGCGCAGCCCCGGCAGCCCGTCGGCCAGCTCCCGCATGCGCTGCTCAGCACCGGCTGCGAGCGCGGCGCCGGCCTCGGCGCGGCCAATCTGTTTGCCGACGCTGCGGGCCGTGGCCAGCGCATCGTCCCAGTCGCTGGGATAGGGCACCTCGATGAGCTCGATGCCCCGCCCCGCAAGCAGCGCAGCGAAGCGCCCGCCGGTCCAGCCGCGATACACCAGCGCCTTGTCGGGCCGGTGATAGAGCAGGTCCTCGACGCCGCCGGCGTTGCCGGGATAGGCTGCCGCCCGCTCGGCGATCGCCGACAGTGTCGGGTCTTGGCTCTGACGCGATAAGGAGACGATCTGCTCCGGTGCCGCCAGGGCGACCAACAGCAGGTCCGCGCACAGGTTCGTGCTCATGACCCGCGGCAGGCCGGCATCCGCCGCGTCGGCGGATGCCGGCAGCAGCCAGATCACCAGAAGGACGGGCAACAGGCGGGCCATCGGACGCCTGGCGGTGGCGGCTTTGGCTCGCGGCGGGGCTTGGTACATCGGGCATCGATGGTAGCGTGAAACAGGAGCCTGCGTCGCTTGCAGCAGGCCGATGTCGGTATGCCCGTCACTCGCGGGTGAGCCGTCGCACACACCGCGCCAGGGGGATCACCGCATAGCCGAGGAGGGTCGCACCAAGCGCAGCGGCACTGAGCGCTTGGAGCGCCGGCCCTACCGCCGGGTATCCGCCATCGTCGAGCCAAAGACCGATGCTGACAATGGCCGCTACGCTGACGAAGGCCAGATGCACCGAGCCATCCCGGATGCCCCAGGGGCTTCGCCGTGCGAGCCGCGCGCCGATGACGACCGCGAGCCAGCCGCCGCCGAGGCCGAAGGCCACATCCACCGGCCAGTGCACACCCACCGCCGTGCGGCTGACCCCGACCGCAACCGCCGCCAACAGGAACACCACCCGCCACGTCCGCCGCCGCGCGAACAGCGCCAGCACGCCGAAGAATACGGCCGCGGTCACGCTGTGCCCGGATGGGAAGCTCCCGCCGCGGTGGCCGGGGCCGATGAGGTTGAAGCTGTCGGGCGCCAGCACCGCCGGCGGGCGCGCGGCATCGAACAAAGGCTTGAGCCCCCGGGAGTAGAGCGCCCCCACCACCGCCGCAACAACGAGCGCCCAGAACACCCGCGGGTGGCGCCTGGCGAGCAACAGGCTAAGCGCAAAGGCCACCCGCCCGTCCCCGCGCCCCGTGAGCCCCGCCCAGAGCCCCCCCGGCCAGCTGGCCGCCCCGGCCGCGCAGCCCGCCAAGCCTGCGGGGTCGCCCCCGCA
>NZ_JAIFKJ010000337.1 GCF_019695415.1 Thiohalocapsa sp. | reverse complement strand
CCTGCATCGGACGACGGCGGCCGAGGTCAGCATCCATTTGGTCGAGGAGCGTATCGGCCCGGCCGCAGCTGACACCAGCGGTCTCACGCGCGTGCTCGCCACCAACGTCTATGCGCGCACCGGCGATGGGTGGCGCATGGTGCTGCACCACGCCACACTGCCGTTGGTCGAGGATAGAGAGCAGGCGGATGCTGGCCACGGCAACCAAGCAGCCCCGGGCGGCCGCCTGCACTGAGGGGCCGTAAAGAAACCCACCGACCTACCGCAGACACCTCCGGACGCGCCAGGCGGCGTCACCATCGCATCTCGAACAGACAAGCGTCGGCACCCTGCGCCTGACAAACCACCTCCTGTACCTGTGTTCGGCGGTGCACCAGGGTGCGGAAGAGCCGCTCGAAGGCGCCGCTATAGAAGTCGCAGATGGGCTGTGACGCCTGGCTGCCTCGGCAGATAGGGCAGTTCGCGATACGCACCTGCACCGGCTGGCCCTGGACCCAGCTATACGGCGTGAACCCAAACACACCGCTGCCGGAGAAGGTCCAGGCATGTTGGCCCACGGCCTTGAGCAGCATCCGGCTCGCGGGCCCCGCCGGCATGACACGCAGCAGCCGCTGCGCTGGCCGCGGAATGCGATGGGCGAGGAGGTAGTCACCGGTGCGCAGGCCGGCGTCGAAGGAAACGGCCCGCGCCACGTCGCTGCCGAGCCGGCGTCTCAGCGCCTGTTGCAGCGCGATGACTTCATCCTCGTCCACCATCTCCTGCGGTGGCTCGGCGAGGTAATGGACAAGCCCCGCGTCCGCGAACACGCCATCAGCGCCGCCTGGGCCCGCATTCAGGGCTTCGGCGATGCGGATGATGGCGTTCGGGCCGATCCGATGCGGCGTGACCGCGGCGTGCTCGGCTGGGGGCGTCCCGGTGGGCGCAGGGCTCGCGGCGCTCAACGCGGCCTTCGCCTGCGCTGCCGGACCACCCCGACCCGCCAGACGGCGCGCGGGTCGGTGCCGTTGAGCTGTCCCCGGCGCCGGCGCGGTGTCGTCCGCCTCAATCGGAATGAGAGAAATGCCACCGTGCTCGATCCCACTGGCAGTAGGCGTCGTGCTCTGTGCACAGCTCACGCAGGCAGAAGCGTCCCGCCTCGGTGACGCACCACCCCCCCGGCCGCCCCCACCCCACCCCGCCACCCGCCCAGGCGCCCCCGCACCGGCACCCCTCATCGAGACAGCCATCGGCCATGGCGTGGGGCAGCTCCAGGTTGCAGATCAGGTGCGAGATGGCGTCACGACGCCGCCGGCCGGCCTCGGATAGGCGGTGACCACGCTGCACCGGAATGCGGCCAGAAACCACATGATCGCGCCAGGTGTCCAGGTCGGGGTAATTCTGTACGCAAGTGCCCTGAAGCTCGCCAATGGCGCCGGCGCCAAGGCCCGCAAGGTGTGCGCTGGGCGTCGCCGTATAGCCGATGCAGCTACGGTGTAGCCGACCCTCGGCCTGGGCGAGAGCGAGGTCATCCGTCTCCAGCGCGAAGGTGTCGAGACCGATCCAAGCATACTCGGCTTGGGTGAAGGCAGCCACCGCGCTGCGAAAGAGCTGCTCGCGGGTGGCGTTGTCCGGCAGCTCGTGTACGTCGATCGCGTGCTGATGGGGGCCGTCGAGTGTTTGCCGCGCATAGCCGAAGCAGGCCACACGATCCGGCGCCAGCTCGAGCACCGTATCCAGCGTGCGCGAGAACGTGGTCGCGGTCTGCTGAGGCAGGCCGTAGATGAGATCGAAGCTGATGCTGTCGAAGCCGATCTCTCGCGCCATCCAGTAGACGTCGCGAATCAGCTCCTCGGACTGAATGCGGCCGATGGCGCGCTGAACTTCAGGATCGAGATCCTGGACGCCGAAGCCGATGCTGTGAAAGCCCAGCGCATGCAGCAGCTCCAATTGTCCGGCGGAGGTGCGGCGCGGGTCGCATTCGATCGAGCGCTCGGTGTCCGCGACCAAGTGAAAGCGGCGCTCCAACATCTCCGTGAGCCGCGTCAGCTGCGCCTCGCTCAGATAGTTGGGCGTGCCGCCGGCAAGATGCACCTGGAGCACGTCGCGGTCGCCGTTGATGCGCTCGGCGACCATGGCCATCTCTCGGTCCAGCAGGTCCAGATAGGCATCCATGCGGGCGCTGTCGTGTGTGACCGTGGTATTGCAGCCGCAGTACAGGCAGCGGCCGGCGCAAAACGGGATGTGCACATAGAGCGACAGGGTCTCGGCGGGATGCCGAGCGACCTCGTCCAGGGCGCGGACATAATCCTCGGCCCCATAATCGCCCCCCCAGTCGAGGGAGCGGACCGCCGATTCGAACCTTTGGCCCCGTGCGCTCAAGCGTTGGACCATTTCCGGGGACAGCTCGGCGGGGGCGGCAGTGGACATGGATGAGCGGCCTCTGTGGTTTCCGGGTGACAACGTCGGCGCCGAGCCCATCGGCACCACGCCTGCGGGACCAACGCGCCCCGCCGTCTGGACCCGACCCTCGGGTGCAGACGCAGGGAGCCGGAGAGCCGAATCGGCGGCCTCCGGACTGCGCGTTGCCAAAACTGGCGAATGCGCAGCATCTCCCCCAGCGAAGTCCGGACCTCCCTGGACCCAAGAACGACTCACCGACGGGCTCCGCGGCAAACGCGTACCGACCTGTATGCACGTGACCTAGGGTCGCACGGCTATGGGGCGGTACTGTCCGGAGTATGAAGCCGGGTGCCTGAATCCTGTCGTATGCTTCCCTAGCGATGCGGTGCTCAGATGGCCAGCCACCGTCGGGGCGGCGGCCGTCGCAGCCGGTGGCGTCAGCCCGGCGCCGCTGAGCCCGCTTCTCATTGCTTTTGTCATGACAACGCAGCGGCAGAGCCGATGCGGTGTTGCGGACGCCTGCCGGTGGTCCCGACTCAGTGTCGGCACCGGCCCTGTAAAGTTAGACAAGGAGTCCCGGGGCGTCGTTGATACACATCAAGCCGCCCGCGAACCGCGCGTGCGCCCTTCACCTGAGGCTGAGCTCAGCGCGAGCGCACTGGGATCGGTACCGCCCGCGGCAATACGGGCTTGGCCATCTGCGGATGCGCCGCCAACCGGCGCATCGGGCCGCCGCCGCTGCGCGTGGCCGGCAAGGGCTGCCGGCCGCCGGTCTCGGCGGGCGGGCCGTCGCCCGCCGCCGCGCTTGCTGGGCGTTGATCGGCAGCCTCCGCCTCTTGCGCCGCGGGGCCCACGGCCCAGCGCCAAAGCGCACCGTCGGCGAGCGGCAGCACCAGAAACCAGTGCTCCAGGATCGCGAGCGCCAACAGTGTCGCTGCGAGGATCAGCGCGACCCCAGCGAAGCCGCTCGGCGGCAGCTCAATCGCGGTGTCCACCAGCAGACACATGATGACGGTGGCCACACTGACCGACACCGGGAACAGCAGGTTAATGGGCCGCTTCGCAAGGTACGTGGTCAGGAAGCGGATGCGCTCCGGCAGCCAGTCCTCGTTCAGGTTCGGCACCCCAAGGAACAGATTGAGCTTGGCGCTCCAGCGCATGAGCCAGAGAATGAGATAGGTCCATGTCCCTACCGCGTTGGCAGCCCCCCAAGTGAGCCAGAGCATGAGTGCGGCGGCGGCGACGATGGCCAGCTCGTGGTAGATGCTGGTGGAAAGCGCGAGCCGGAAGCGCCGCCAGCCATGGCAGTCCTCGGGGCAAGGCGCCTTACGCGGCCCGGTGATAAAGCCCATGAAGTAGCTCATCTCCATCCAGCCCCAGATGACGACACCAGCGGTGAAGCCCGCATAGGCACCGGCCACTGTGGCCACCTCCCGGCTCCATACCAGCACAGCGAAGGCCGCAAGCAGGGCGAGGGTCGCACCCGCCATGCTCCACGGATAGGTCCGCTCCGGACGCTTGTCCAGGTAGAGGATGACGCCGGTGCTGAACCACCAAAGGAACAGGGCGTAGGCAATGGCGAGCGCGTAGCTCAGCATGACGGGCACGCGGCCCCCGGGCGCGGCGGCTCGCGGCGCGCAACCATCACTGAGACTTGGGCTCCGCGCGCAGCAGACGCGCAAAGGCGGCGGTGTTGGTGGGGCCGAAAGCGCGGAGATCGATCTGCCGACCCGTGAGCGGATCCTCAAACAACAGGATACCGCCCTCACGCAGGGAAATCAGATAGGGCGCATCCAAAGCCGCATCATAGGCCTCGCGCTCGCGCACCATACCTCGCATCACGCCCAGCACGAAGCCGTCCACGCCAGACTCCAGCTCCGCGAGCTTGCCATCGTCACCGGCGATGCGCACCGTGGTGGTACCGGCACCGTCATCGATGAACACGAGCTCACGACTCTCCAGCACAGGCGGCAACGGCGTTTCGGTGCCGCCGAACCCGGTGATCTGCACCATGGCGGCGGCGAGAATCACGAAACCGATCAGCAGCGCGGCGCCAATGAGCACACCACGGGGGAAGGGACGGCCCTCGAAGGGATCACTCACGATGCGCGAATCCGACTCACCGGCCCGTCGCCGGTGCCGTGCCGAGCTGCGGGGCGCCGCCGGCGGCGTCGCGGGACTCGGCGGCGTCCTCTCCAGCGCCATCCCGCTCCGCAGCCGTGGCTTGCCGGAGGGCCTCCGCCAGGATATCGGCGACCCGGTCCACATCCGGCACACAGCGCAGCATCGGCTGGGCGTCGAAGAACCGCCACGGACGCACATTCGGCCAAAGAATCAGGAAGTTGACGCTATGGCCATCGCCCAGAACCATGGGAATATCACCGACACCGCCGTCGTAGCGCCTAAGGCCGGCGCTCTGGATGGCCTTGAATGGGATGTTCACGGCCATGGGCAGGGCTACGCCGAAGCGGATCACGACGCGCCGATCCGTGATGCTGTAGATGGTGGAACGCGCAAACGCCCAGGCCATGAGCGCCAGGATGCCCACCGCCATCAGGCACAGCAGCAACAGCCATAGCCCCGACAGCAGGGCCACCTTCAGGGGCTCACCGGCGACGATGACATAGCCGACGCGAAAGACGATGAGCAATCCGAAGTAGATGGCCACCGTGCGGGCGTGGAACGCCCGCACGGCGAGCGCGCCCCATTGGGGCGCGCCCTGCCACCGGAGCTGCTCCCCTTCCGGGAGATTCTCCGGCAAGCCGGGAACCGGCTCTAAGTCAAACTCACTCACAGATAGGGCTCCACCCGGTCCGGCGTAGCGTACAGCTTACCAGCGCCGAGGTAAGCGACAACCTTGTCTTCTTCCGCAAGCGTGATCTGGTCATAGCTCTTCAACGTGGGCGCATCCTTGAACTGCGCGCCGGTGATGCTGTCGACCTCAATGACGCCCTTCTTTGCGCGGACGTTGCACAGCGGTGTCGGGGCGAGCATCCGCTTGCCGCCGGCGTCGATCTCGAAGTAGCGTACACAGGGCTCGGCTGTGTCCACCCAGATCTCCTTACAGATGCCACCCTGCTGGCCGTCGCAGCCGATGACTGGCCAGCCGCGCGGGTCCGGATCACCCTTGGCGATGCTGAAGTGCTTGGCGACTCGCATCGGCCGGATACGCGGCTCGCCCGTATCGGTCAAGTCCGGCTCTTCGGCACGCACGGCGTAGGAGCCGGGGCCGACACCGGCGAGCATCGGGTTGCCCGTGGGCGTCAGCGGCGCCCCTGGGAAATCGGCAATGGGCTTCGCATTCAGCTTGTAGGCGGGCCGGTCCGGGCTCGGCTTCTCGACGATGGTGCCGGTGTGCGGCATCTTGAACTGCTTCGGCTTGGGCAATGGCGGGAAGCCTTCCATCATCTTGGTGCGGCCCATGCGCTGGGATTGCACCGGGTAACCCTCCCGCTTGTCCTCCGTGCGGATGTAGAAGATCAGCGCGAAGAAGAAGAACCAGAAGACGTACAGCACCAGCTGTGCGACATCGATGTAGTTGGTAATGGCACCGACAGGCATTGGATACCTCCATTGGCCGGATGACTAGGGCAGCTCGGGGATGCCGAACCGCGTGGAAGACCGCGCACCATTGCCGCCGCCGTGGGTCACCAGCGGCCCGATTGCGATCAAGGTAGCGAACAGTAAAAGGATCTCCAGGTGGTAGACCACGGCGTAGCCCACGGACGGGCCCATGAGCACGGGCCCGAAAACCCCTTCGGCGGCGAACATCCCGATGATGTCGCGCACCGCGCCGCCGAAGGCGATGCCGACTCCGTAGGCAGTGGCCTGCACGGCACCCCAGGCGCCGAGGGCAAGACCGCTGTGCGTGCCGTCGCCGGCCATGTTCATGGCCGCCGTCAGCGTGCCGACGGCGAAGAGGCCGCCGCCGAAACCAATGAGGAGCGCGCCCGCTCGGAACAGCCATGGCGAGTTGAGCGGATCGGAGAAGACCACGGCGGTGAATGCGACGATGCCGATCAGTACCCCCATCGCCGAGAGCCGGTAAGTATCCATGCCGCGCGTGAGCGATCTCGCCGCAAGCCCGAAGGCCACCAGCGTGCCGAAAGCCCAGATGGCGGTGAGCCGCGTGGTCTCGGCGACGGTCAGTCCCAGCACCTCGGCACCATAGGGCTCGAGCAGAATCTCTTGCATGGTGAATCCCGCGGTGCCGAGCCCCAGCGCTACCAGCAGCCGCATGGTGCGGCCGGCCTCGATGAAACGCTGCCAGGTCTCACGGAAGGGCGGCAGCGGTGTGCCCGCCTCGCGCTCGCGCCGGCATTGCGCGGCACGCTCCCGATTCACGGCCTCCTGCTTCCAGAGTGCCACCACATTCAGCACGATGGCCGCGACGGCGGCACCCTGTATGACCTGGATCAGCCGCAGCTGACTGAAGTCCGTGAGCAGGAGTCCGAAGAGCAAGGCGCTAGCCAGCATACTCAGCTGCAAGGCCACGAACAGCAGTGCCACCACCCGGGGACGGCTCGCCTTGGGCGCGATGTCCGTGGCCAGCGCGAGGCCCGCGGTCTGCGTGGTGTGCAGGCCGGCGCCCGCGAGCAGGAAGGCCACCGCAGCGCCCAGTTGGCCGACGATGGGATGTACATTGCCGCCCTCGGCAAGCAGCAGCAGCGCGAAGGGCATGATGGCGAGCCCGCCGAACTGCATCAGGCTGCCGAACCAGATATAGGGCACGCGACGCAGGCCGAAGGCCGAGCGGTGTACGTCCGAGCGGAAGCCAATGAGCGCCCGCAGCGGCGCGAACAGCACCGGCAGCGCCACCATCAGCGACACCAGCCAGGCCGGCACCGCCATCTCCACCACCATGACCCGGTTCAGCGTGCCGTAGAGCAGCACCATGGTCATGCCAACGGAGCCTTGGAACAGGGCCAGGCGCAAGAGCCGAGGCAGCGGCAGCTCCGTGGTGGCGGCGTCCGAGAACGGCAGGATCCGCGGCAGGATGTCGCGCAGGAACCAGCGGCGAAGCTCTGCCGGCTGCGTCATCATGAGGCCGTGAGCTCCATCGCCTGGGAGGTATAAAAACCGCGCTGCACCAGCCGCGTGCGCCCGATGCGCCAGCGGGCCAACGCAGGCTCGCCCTCGATGCCGCGGCGAAGACGGCGCTCCGCCACTGGCACGATGGCCGGTGAGCGGTCGCTGCGCGGGAAGAACTGGCCAACGCCGTGCATCAGTGACAGCAGTAGCGTGCGCGGGGCGAAGGTGAACAGCAGCCGCTCGCGCGCGCGCCCGGCTAGGCCGGCGATGACGCCCAAGGCATCATCGCGCTCGTAATGGATCACGCTGTCCATTGACACAACATAGTCGAAGCTCGCGCCTTCGCCAGGGTGATCGCCGCGCCCATCGCCCTGTTGGCCGGGCGCCAGCATGTCGCCGACGCTGAAAACGATGCGATCCGCAAGCTCCGCTGGCACCCGCTCGCGGGCATTTTCGACCAGGGTCGGCGAGAGGTCGACGGCATGCACCTGCGCACCACGCCGTGCCGCCTCCAGTGCCAGCATGCCGGTCCCACAGCCCGCGTCGAGCAAGGTCTTGCCCGCCAGGTCCGCCGGCAGCCAGCCGAGCAGTGTCGCGCGCATTTCGTCGCGTCCGGCGCGCACGGTGGCACGGATGCCGCTCACCGGGGCATCCGAGGTGAGGCGCTTCCAGGTCTCGGCCGCGGTGCGGTCGAAATAGGCCTCCACCTGGCTGCGGCGCTCTTGGTAAGACGGACTCGGCATCTGTGTGGCTTGCTCAGTGCTGGTGATGGCTGCGCGCTTGCTGGCTGAACGCTCCCGGGCGGCCGCTAGTCGAAGCCCAGAAAGTCGAACAGGTCCCGATCGCGCATAGGCTTGACCTCCAACGGGTCTGTCCCGTCCAGCAGCGCGGCGGCGAGCTGCAGATACTGTTGCTGCGCGAGCTCCACCTCCGGCGACGGCTCCATCTCGAACAGCGTGGCCTTGCGCAGACGCGAGCGGCGGATCACGTCCAGATTCGGGAGGTGGGCCATGGTCTTGAGCCCCACCGCCTCGTTGAAACGATCGATCTGGTCGGTCTCGGCGCTCCGATTGGCGATGACGCCGCCGATACGGACCTTGTAGTTTTTGGCCTTGGCCAAGATGGCCGTAGCAATGCGATTCATCGCGAAGATCGAGTCGAAGTCGTTGGCGGTGACGATGAGCGCTCGATCTGCGTGCTGAAGCGGTGCTGCGAAGCCGCCGCAGACCACGTCGCCCAGCACATCGAAGACGACAACGTCGGTGTCTTCCAGCAGGTGATGCTGCTTCAGGAGCTTCACCGTCTGGCCGACCACATAGCCGCCGCAGCCGGTGCCGGCCGGCGGGCCGCCCGCCTCCACGCACATCACACCATTGGTGCCCTCGTAGACGAAGTCGTCCAGGCGCAGCTCTTCGGGATGGAAGTCCACCGACTCGAGCGAGTCGATGACCGTGGGCACCAGGCGCTTGGTGAGGGTGAAGGTGCTGTCGTGCTTGGGATCGCAGCCAATCTGCACCACCCGTTGGCCGAGCTTGGAGAAGGCGACGGAGAGGTTGGAGCTCGTGGTGCTTTTGCCGATGCCACCCTTGCCGTAGACCGCGAAGACCTGGGCCTTGCCGATCTTCACGTCTGGGTCGAGCTGCACCTGCAGGCTGCCTTCGCCATCCAGGCGCGGGTCTGCCTTGGGCTTGGCGTCGGCCCTGCCCATGGGCGCGCCGCCACCGCCGCCGAAGATGGTCGTCGGGAGATCGTCCAGGGTCATGCCGCCACCCCCTCGGTGATGCCCTCCAAGCGGTCTTCCAGCTCTTCGCCGGCGCGGCGCAGCGCCTCCAGCGTCGCGTCGTCCGGCTGCCAGTAATTGCGCTCGTGGGCCTCCAGGAGACGGTTGGCCACCTTGGCGGACGCCGTCGGGTTGAGCGCTGCAAGGCGCTCGCGCATCTCCTCGTCCAGCACGAAGGTCTCGGTCATGCGCTGGTAGACCCAGGGCGCGACCTGGCCCGTGGTCGCCGACCAGCCCATGGTGTTAGTGATGTGGACCTCGATCTCGCGCACGCCCTCGTAGCCGTGCTTGAGCATGCCCTCGTACCACTTAGGGTTCAGCATGCGGGTGCGGGTCTCGAGCGCCACCTGCTCCGCCAGGGTGCGGACTTTGCCGTCGCCACGGGTCTGATCACCAATATAGACGGGCACGTCCTTGCCTTGCGAGGAGCTCACCGCCCGGCTGATGCCGCCCAGGGTGTCGAAGTAGTGGTCAACGGTGGTGACGCCGAGCTCGACGGAATCCAGGTTCTGATACGCCAGCTGCACATCGCCCAGCACGGACTTGAGCAGCTCGGACTGCTTCATCGGTACGCCGGAGCGCCCGTAGGCGAAGCATTTGCGCCGGGTGTAGGTCTCGGCCAGCTCGTCCTCGTCGTCCCACCCGCTGTTGTCGATGAGGTGGTTGACGTTGGAGCCGTAAGCACCGTCCGCATTGCTGAACACCCGCAGCGCCGCGGTCTCCATGTCGCAGCCGTTGGCTTCTTGGTAGGCCAGCGCGTGCTTGCGCACGTAGTTCTGCTCCACGGGCTCGTCCGCGGTAGCCGCCAGATAGGAGGCTTCCGCCAGCAGCTTGGTCTGCAAAGGCAAGAGGTCGCGGAAGATGCCCGACAGGGTCATCACCACGTCGATGCGCGGGCGACCCAGCTCCGAGAGCGGCTTCAGCTCAGCGCCGCAGACCCGGCCGTAGCTGTCGAGCCTGGGCTTGGCGCCGATGAGTGCCAGGGCCTGGGCGATGGGGCCGCCCTCGGTCTTCAGGTTGTCGGTGCCCCACAGCACCATGGCGACGGACTCCGGCAGCGGATTGCCGTCCTGGGTGTGACGGTCCAGCAGGATCTGGGCCTGCTTGGTGCCGTCCTTCACGGCGTAAACGCTCGGCAGCCGGAAGGGGTCGAAGCCGTGCAGATTACGCCCGGTGGGCAGGATCTCCGGCGAGCGCAGCAGGTCCCCGCCCGGCGCCGGACGCACGAACCGGCCTTCGAGCGCCCGCAGGATGGCCGGCAGCTCGTGGTCCTCGGACATGAGCCGGTCGTAACCGGCGAGGTCCGACATGAGCTTCAGGTTTTCCTCGGTGACGGCCATGCCGCCCTTCTGGAGCGCCAGCGCGGGCGCACCGCCGTCCACCAGGGTCGCAATAGCATCTCGACTCACTTCCCGCTCGGCGCAGCCCTCGGTCATGCCCTCGGCAACGGCCAGCAGCAGGTCGGTGCGCTCCTCGGCATTCGGAGGCTCGCCCACGACATGCAGGCCGTGGGGGATCAGGGTGTATTCCAGCTCCAGCAGCTCGTCGGTGAGCTTGGCAATGCGCTCCTCGGCGCTCGCGTCCCACTCCGGCTCTTCATCCGACGCCACCGGCGCCAGGTCCACCTCGGCGGCCTGGGCCTGGATCAGCGCGGCGAGCTCGTTGCGCTCGTCCGCGGGGGCGTCCGGGTCCAGCTTGCGCCAGCGCTCCAACGACGCCTTGAGGTCCGCGAGCCCGCGGTAGAGCCCGGCGTTGGCGATGGGGGGCGTCAGATAGCTCACCAGGGTGGCCGCGGCGCGCCGCTTGGCGATGGTGCCCTCCGACGGATTGTTGGAGGCGTACAGGTACATATTCGGCAGGTCGGCGATGAGCCGGTCCGGCCAGCAGGCGCCGGACAGCCCCGCCTGCTTGCCCGGCATGAATTCCAGCGCACCATGGGTGCCGAAGTGCAGCACGGCGTTGGCGCCGAAATCCTCCCGCAGGAAGCGGTAGAAGGCACTGAAGGCATGGGTCGGCGTGAAGCCCTTGTCGAACAAGAGCCGCATCGGGTCGCCCTCGTAGCCGAAGCTCGGCTGCACGCCGACGAAGACGTTGCCGAACTGCTCGCCGAGCACGAACAGCGACGCGCCGTCCGACAGCTGCTTGCCCGGCGCCGGTCCCCACTGGCCTTCGATCTCGGCGAGATAGGGCTCGCGCTGCACGTGGTCGTCCGTCGGGATGCGCGTGAAGACATTGGCATGCGCACCGAACTGCGCGCCGTTGCCGTTGACGATGCGCTCCCGCAGCTCATCGACGTCCGCAGGCAGGTCCACGTGGTAGCCCTCGCGGCGCATGGCCTTGAGGGTGTTGTAGACGGACGCGAATACGGCGAGGTAAGCCGCGGTGCCCGTATTGCCGGCGTTGGGCGGGAAGTTGAACAGCACCAGCGCCACCTTGCGCTCAGAGATGGGCGTGCTGCGCAGGGTGATGAGCCGGTCCACGCGTGCGGCGAGCGCATTGGCGCGCTCCGGGTGCGGCTGCATGTCGCGGGAGTGGTCCGCCGGCGCCTCCGCGGAGCGACCGCCGAACACCATGGGGCCGGTGGAGCCGTCCAACTCCGGGATGGCGACCATCATGGTGGCCTCCACGGGCATCAGCCCGCGGTCCGACGCCTGCCACTGCTCGAGGGTCTGGAACTCCACCGGATGCGCCGCGAGGTAGGGCACGTCCAGATCCGCCAGGACTTCCTGCGCCGCGGCGGCGTCGTTGTAGGCCGGGCCGCCCACCAGCGAGAAGCCCGTCAGAGACACCACAGCATCCACACAGGGCTTGCCGTCCTTGAAGAAGAACTGCTCCACCGCCGGGCGTGCATCCAGCCCACTCGCAAAGGCCGGGATCACCCTGAGCCCCCGTGCTTCGAGCGCGTCGATGACACCGTCGTAGTGACCGGTATTGCCGGCGAGCACATAGGAGCGCATCACCAGCAGTCCCACTGTGCCGCGATTGTTCTTCTTACGCGGTAGCCGGCTCGGCTGGTCTGTGATGCGGCCCTTCAGGCGCGGGTGAAAGACGCCCACCTCTGGATACTCCACCGGCGACTCGGCCTTGATCTGCCCCCGCAGCCCAGCACGGGGGCCGTCGGCGAAGCGCGTCACCAGGTGACGCACCAGGTTGGCGATGTTCTCGTCGGAGCCGGCGAGCCAGTACTGCAGTACCAGGAAATAGCTGCGCACGTCCTGCGCTGTACCCGGGATGAAGCGCAGGATCTTCGGGATACGGCGCAGCATGGCCATCTGCCGAGCGCCGTCGCTGGCATTCTTCTCGGTGGATTTCTTGTTGCCCCGAAGACGCTTGAGGATGGCCATGGGCCCGCTCTGGGAGCCGTCCATGGTGAACTTGCCCATGCGCGTGAGGCGCATGACCTCGCCGGCGGACATGCAGCCGATCATGGCGTCGCACAGGTCGCGGCGGGCCTGCAGTGCTGGCAGCACGGCTTTGATGTGATCATCCATGAACAACATGCTGGCGATGATGATGTCGCCTTGGGCGATATCCGCCTTGCACTCTTCGAGCAGGCGCGGGTCGTCGTCCCATTCCGCCGCGGCGTGCAGCGCCAGGTTCAGACCCGGCATCTCTTTGTGCAGCACGGGGCGCGCGCGCTCTACGGCACCGGCCAGATGGCTGTCCAGTGTGACGATGACGACGTTGACGGGTGTGGTGTCAGCGGCCGAAGTGGGCTTTGGCATCGTACAGGGTCTCGATCGTTATCGTCGCCACGCCCCGCTCCCGGGCGTAACGCTCTGTGTTTCGGCGGGCCTTGCCGCGGACGAAAAAGGGGATTTTGCGCAGCTCCTGCTCCGCATCCGTCTCCCAGATCAGCTCGTCGTCGCTCGCATCCGCCGGCGCATCATCGGCGGGCGCTTCGGCCCTGGCTTGGGCACCGCCCCGCGTTGCCGCGGGCCCCAGATGCGACGGTGCCGCCTCGTCGTGGAATTCGATGTCCTCGCGGAACATCGTGATCAAATGCTCTTCCAGGCCCATCATCAGCGGATGGACCCAGGTGTCGAAGAGCACATTGGCGCCCTCGAACCCCATCTGCGGGGCGTAGCGCGCCGGAAAGTCCTGGACGTGCACCGGCGCCGATATCACGGCGCACGGAATGCCCGCCCGTTTGGCGATGTGCCGCTCCATCTGCGTGCCGAGCACCAGCTCCGGTGCCAGCTCCAGCACCCTGGACTCGACTTCCAGGTAGTCGTCGGTGATGAGCGGCTCGACGCCGTACTTTTCTGCGGCAGCACGCAGCTCTCGGGCGAACTCCCGGGCGTAGGTGCCGAGCCCTACCACGTCGAAGCCGAGCTCCTCGGTAGCGACGCGGGCGGCGGCAATGGCGTGCGTCGCATCGCCGAAGATGAACACGCGCTTGCCGGTCAGATAGGTCGAATCCACCGAGCGCGAGTACCACGGCAGCCGCGTCTGCGCGGCGGCGATGGCTTGCGTCGTGTCAATGCCGGCGAGCTCGCCCACCTCGCGCAGGAAGTCCACCGTCGCACCGACACCGATCGGCACGGTGTGCGTGAAGGGCTGCTTGAACATCCGTTCGAGCCAGGCGCAGGTTTCGTGGGCGACCTCCGGATACAGGCAGACGTTGAAGTCCGCCTCCGGGATGCGCAGTAAGTCCGCGGGCGCAGCGCCGGCGGGGGCGACCACGTTGACTTCGACGCCGGCGGCCGCCAGCAGCTTGGTCACTTCGGTGATGTCGTCCCGACAGCGATAACCGAGCGCCGTGGGCCCGAGCAGGTTGGCGCGCGGTGCGTCGCTCGGATCACGCTCTGGCACCGGGCGCCCGCGCAGCAGTGCACGCACCAGGGTGAAGAAGGTCTCCGCGGCGCCCCAGTTCTCTTTGCGGGTGTAGGCGGGCAGCTCCAGCGGCACCACCGGGATGTCGAAGCCCATGCCCTCCGCCAGCGCGCCGGGCTGGTCCTGCAGCAGCTCGGCCGTGCAGGCCTCGCCCACCAGCAGGGCCTGGGGCCGAAAACGCTCCACTGTGTCGCGCAGGGTCTGTTGCACCAGTGCCGCCGTATCGCCGCCGAGGTCACGAGCCTGGAACGTGGTATAGGTCACCGGAGGGCGCTTTGCGTTGCGCGCGATCATCGTAAACAGCAGATCGGCGTAGGTGTCGCCCTGAGGCGCATGCAGCACGCAGTGCACGTTGCGCATAGACGCGGCGACGCGCATGGCGCCCATGTGCGGCGGTCCTTCGTAGGTCCAGACGGTGAGCTGCATGGCCTGGACCTCAGAACGCGAGCCGCGCACGGCGGTTGAGCGGGCGGGCAAAGAGCTCCGCCAGGTCGGGCGCTTGGTCGAAACCATGCACCGGCGAGAACACCAGCTCGATGGACCACTTGGTCGTCAGCCCTTCCCCCTCCAGCGGGTTAGCGAGACCGAGACCGCAGACGGTGAGGTCCGGGCGGTCGGCGCGCAGCCGGTCCAGCTGGGCCTCCAGGTCCTGCCCCTCGCTCAGGCGCTCGGGTACCGGCAGCAGAGCCAGCTCCGCGTCCATCATGCGCCGGTCCAGATAGGGCACGCCGACCTCCACCAGCTCCATGCCGCACTCCTGCGCCAGGAAGCGCGCAAGCGGGATCTCCAGCTGGGAGTCCGGCAGGAAGCTGACGCGCTTGCCGGCGAGCTGCTCGCGGTAGCGCGCGAGGCCCCGTTCGGCGCGAGCCATGGGGCCGGCGCAGGCGGCGTCCACCGTATCTTCGGGAATGCCGAAGGCCGCAGCGGCGGCGCCGAGCCAGGCGCGGGTGCCCTGGATGCCGAAGGGGTAAGGCGCTGCAATCAGCTCGGCACCCCGCTCCACCAGCGCCGCGACCGTATCGCCCACGAAGGGCTGAGCGGCCAGCATCTTGGTACCCGCACCCACCCGCGGCAGGTCAGTACCGCTGCGGGCGGGCAGGAATTGCAGGGAGCCGATGCCGACGGCCGCGAAGAGCCGCCGGAACTGGTCCTCGACGATGTCCGGCAGGGTACCGACCACGAGCAGCGACGGCTCGTCGGATGCCGGCATCTGCGGCACCAGGGCCCGCAGGCAGGTGTCTTCGCCCTGAGTAAAGGTGGTCTCGATGCCGCTGCCGCTGTAGGCCAGGATGCGCACTCGACCCTGATGCTCGCCGGTCAGGCGCTCGGCGGCGGTGTCCAGGTCGAGCTTGATGACCTCGGACGGGCAGGACCCCACCAGAAACAGCGTGCCGATGTCGGGGCGGCGCGCCAGCAGCTCCCCCACCACACGGTCCAGCTCGTCGTTGCAGTCCGCCATCCCTGCGAGATCGCGATCCTCGAGGATGGCCGTCGCAAAGCGCGGCTCCGCGAAGATCATGACGCCCGCCGCGGATTGCAGCAGATGGGCGCAGGTGCGCGAGCCGACGACCAGAAAAAAGGCGTCCTGGATCTTTCGGTGCAGCCAAACGATGCCGGCGAGGCCGCAGAAGACCCGCCGCTGGCCGCGCTCGCCCAGCACCGGCCACGAATCGCCGGCGCGTGCCGCGCCCGCCGGGGCATCGCAGCGCCCAGCGGCGGCGGCGGAGATGTCGCCGGCGTGCCTCACACGGCGCCTCCCCACACCACGCCCCGCGCCTGAGCTGCACCTCTATCCCAACCTGGAGACGGCCCCCGGCCCCCACACGGGCCGCAGGCCACACCG
>NZ_JAIFKJ010000061.1 GCF_019695415.1 Thiohalocapsa sp. | reverse complement strand
CCCATGTCCACCGCCCGCCACCACGCCGAATGGCTCTCATTACTCGACATCTCCGGCCCCTTCCTGAGCATGCCGGTGCTGCTGCGTGCCTTACCGCAAGGGTTGAACGAGCCGGATGCCGACCTGACGCGCACGCTGCGCCTGACCTATGAGGAATGGCTCGACGACGCGGGCAGCCTCGCGCCCGACCCGGCGCTGCACCACGCCTGGGTACGCTGGGTGCTCGACGCGGTGCTCGAATTGCCCGATGCCGCCATCCAGGAATCCCCTGATATTGCGGTGCCCATCCCCGAATATGGCGAGGTGCTCCGCCCCGACTTCGCCATCATTGAGCCGGACGACGCACAGCGGACACGGTTGCTGGTGTGGGCGGTGCCGCCGGGGCAAGACCTCGAAAAGCCGCTGCGGGGTGCCCGCTGGAAAACCTCCCCCGCCACGCGCATGATGACGCTGCTGCACGCCAGCGGGGTGCGCCTGGGGCTGTTGACCAACGGCGAGCAGTGGATGCTGGTTGATGCGCCGAAAGGTGAGACGACGGGCTTCATCTCCTGGTATGCGCGGCTGTGGCTGGACGAGCCGCTGACGCTGCGCGCCTTCCGCACGCTGCTGGAAGCGCGGCGCTTCTTCGGCGTGCCCGACAACCTCACGCTGGAGGCGCTGCTCGCCGAGAGTGTCCACGACCAGCAGGAAGTGACCGACCAGCTTGGTGTTCAGGTGCGCCGCGCCGTCGAGGTGCTGGTGCAGGCGCTCGACCTGGCGGACGAAGACCACGGGCGCACGCTGCTGCCGGATGTCTCGAATGCGGTGCTGTATGAGGCGGCGCTGACGGTGATGATGCGCCTGGTGGTGCTGCTCTGCGCCGAGGAGTGCGACCTGCTGCTGCTTGGCGACCCTATCTATGATGAGAACTACGCCGTCTCGACGCTGCGGGCGCAGTTGCGCGAGATGGCCGACGAGCACAGCGAAGAGTTGCTCGAACGGCGCTTCGATGCCTGGGGCCGCCTGCTGGCGACGTTCCGCGCTGTCCACGGCGGCATCCGCCACGACCGCCTGACGCTTCCGGCCTATGGCGGCAGCCTGTTCGACCCGCAGCGCTTCCCCTTCCTGGAGGCCATCCGCGTACACAGCCGCACGGTGCTGCATCTGCTGGAGGCGCTGCAAATCTTGCAGGTGAAGGTGCCCGGTGGCGGCCCCGCCGAGGCGCGGCGGCTCTCGTTTCGGGCGCTCGACATTGAGCAGATCGGGCACGTCTACGAGGGCTTGCTCGACCACACCGCGGTGCGGGCAGAAACCCCCGTGCTCGGGCTGGCAGGCACGAAGGAGCGCGAGCCAGAGATTGCCCTGGCTGACCTGGAAGCCATGCGCGAACGCGGCACGGATGCCCTGGTCGCCTTCCTGAAGGAGCAGACCGGGCGCTCGGAAAGCCCGCTGCGCAAGGCACTCGACTTCGCGCCCGACCTGTACCGCTCGCAGCAGATCCGCATTGCGTGCGGCAACGACGAAGCCCTCTACCGGCGGGTGCTGCCCCTGGCGGGACTGCTGCGCGACGACGACTACGGCAGGCCGCTGGTCATCCCGGCGGGCAGCGTCTATGTGACGAGCGGCACCGAGCGGCGCGCCACGGGCACGCACTACACGCCGCGGAGCCTGACGGACCCGATTGTGCAGCACACGCTGGAGCCGCTGGTCTACCACGGCCCCGCCGAGGGGCTGCCGCGCGAGCAGTGGCGGCTGCGCTCGTCCGTCGAACTGCTCGACCTGAAGGTGTGCGATATGGCGATGGGGTCGGGCGCGTTCCTGGTGCAGGCGTGCCGCTATCTGGCAGAGCGGTTGCTCGAAGCCGAAGAGCAGGAGCGGGTATCGGGTATGTCGGGTATGTCGGGTATCGGGTATAGGGGCGCGGCAACACAGCGAGGAGAAAACACCGATGGCAGTACAGACGTACCGCGACCTGGAAGTCTGGCAGAAGAGCATGGACATGGTGGAGGAGATATACCGACTGACGAAGCGCTTTCCGAAGGACGAGATGTTCGGCCTGACCAGCCAGATTCGGCGGGCGAGCGTGTCGGTTCCGGCGAATATCGCGGAGGGATACGGGCGGCTGCATCGCAAGGAATACATCAACCACCTGTCGATAGCACAGGGGTCACTGCTGGAGGCCGAGACGCATCTTCAGATAGCGGTACGACTGGAATATCTAGATCGGGAGCAGGTGAAACAAGCCTGGGGGCTGATGCAGGACGTGGGCAAGATGCTGCGCCGCCTGATCAGCGCACTCCGGGACTAGCACAGCGGGTATCGGGTATGTCGGGTGTCGGGGATGATTCCAGCGATACCCTATCCCCGATACCCGATACCCGTGCATCATCCGATGATGACGCGCTCGTCGAGGCCCGCCGCCGCGTTGCCGACCGCTGCCTCTACGGGGGGGACAAGAACCCGCCCGCCGTCGAGATGGCGAACCCTCCGCTGTTGCTGGTGACGATGCCGCGGGGGCGCCCCTTCCCCTTCCTCCACCCCGCGCTCACAGGGGGGG
>NZ_JAIFKJ010000006.1 GCF_019695415.1 Thiohalocapsa sp. | reverse complement strand
AGCTGCGAGAGACCCGTCAGCAGGTAGAGATTGAAAAGCTGGCTTTCCGGGTGAAAGCTGACGAAGCCGAGCATGAAATCGCCCAGTTCCGTATCGAGGCCGTTCTCGATCAGGATCGCGCCAATGCTCAGCAGGCTGGCGACATAAAGCACCGGCGCGAAATCGACCTTTTCCTTGAATGCCGTCGGACTGATGAGCCGTGCCGAGGGCCAGAGGATCGCCACCGCCGCGGCCATTGCGATCCAGGCCGGATGGATGCCGTGGAACACATCGGTCGCCCAAAAGGCAATCGCGCCGAGCAGGACCACCGCCAGGCGGCGCTGCTGCGGCGTCATCTGCTCGCGGCCAACCTCCGCGACTGGCTGACCAGGCTGATAAAACAGTGCCAGCAGGACGACCATCAGCACGACCGTCCGCAGCACGCCGATGACCGGAAGCTGATAAATCAGGAACTCCGCATAGGAGATCTTGATGCCGTAGACCGACTCGATCGCCCCGACATGCACGACCGCCGGCAAATTGGCGGTCACCACCGCGAAGGCGGGCAGGAAGGTGCCCAGCCCGACAGCGAGCGCCAGCCCGGTATAGCCTTTGCCGCCTTCCTCGAAGCCCATGGCTTCGGCCATCCCCAGCGCCACCGGTATCAGCAGGATGATCCGCGGGATCGTCGCCGGGATGATCAGCCCGAGCACCAGTGCGATGACGACCAGCAGGATGACCGCCCGCACATAGGTCATCCGCCACAGGCTCAGAATCCGCCGGGCAATGAAGGCGCCGAGACCGGCTTCCTGCGCCGCTACGCCGATGACGATGCCTGAAAACAGCAGCCACAAGGCCCCCACCTCGAAGCCTGAAAACACGACATTCGCCGGCGCGATGTCGCCCAGCAGCGCCAGAAGGAACACCGTCAGCGCCGTGACATGCTCGGGCAGGACGTGCGTGGCGAACAGGCTGATGGCCAGAACGAGCAGCGCCCAGGTTTTCAGCTGGTCGGCATTTGCCCCGCCGCCCAGCGACAGGACCAGCAGGTAAAGCGCCAGCGCGCCGCCTGCCGCCGCGATGAGCGTGGCGAGACGGACCCGCTTCAGACCCGCGAAAAGCCCGCCTTTTGCCGTCGGCGTTCTCATGAGGCATCTCTTGTTGTTGGCTGCGCCCGCAGGCCACGCGCGCCCCTTAGGGGTCCGCGCCGCCGCGCGCATTTCATTGACGCGCCGTTCACCATAGCATCGCACGGACTGGCGTTGTCAGGGGACGCGGCGTGAAGATTTCTCCCGCGGCTGTTGCGCGCGCGGTCTTTCCCGGCGGCTCAAATCATGGCCCCATGTCGGCCGGGCAGAACAAGGGAGAGGCTGATGGAATTCGTTGATCAATTGATCGCGTTCCTGCGAGACGGTATCGCGGCGATTTTCCGGTTTGTCGAGATCGTCTGGACCTGGTCGATCGCGCAGATCCGCGCCGTGCCCTGGGGCAATCTGGGCGATCTGCACATTCTGGAACAGATCCTGCTGGTCCTTGTCGCCGGCGTGGTGATCTATCTGCTCTATCGCGCCGCGCGTGAACTGTTCGACGCCGCCCAGAACGCGCTGGCCGCGTTCGCCACGCTCCTGGGCGCGATCGTGCGCACGCTCGCACCCGTGCTGGTCGCCGGACTGACCGCAGCGGCCGGGGCGTGGATCATCAACAATGTCAGCTTTTAGGGCCTGTCGGGGTGACCGGGATTTCGCGCGGGCAGTGCTCGTCGACCGCGTCCAGCAGCTCCATATCGCCGAGGTCGAGCACGTTCGGCGGGGTCAGCGGCAGGAAGCCGGTCTGCCCGGAGCGCGCGCGCAGCACGTAGACCAGCCATAGAAGCCCTTTCGTCGGGCCGATGTAGCGCCTGGGCTCGCGCACTTCCAGGAACAGCGTTCCCGCGCCCACGGTGCCCGTCACCTGCTTGATCTCGGTGATGGCCGTCCACGGGATCGTCTCCGGGCCGAGCCGCCGGTCCTGAATGCCGGTGTCGTCCACGCGGACAACGGGGCGCGGAAACGCCAACTCGTAGAGATTGGTGAGCACGCGCGATCCAAAATAGGCCGTCGCCAGCGCGCCGAGGATCGCGTCAAAACCGGAAAAGCCCCAGCCGGCCAGCGACCAGAGCAGAAGCGCCGCCGCCGTCAGCCCGCCAGAAATCAGCAGGCGCATCAGCAGCACATTCGTCTTGTAGCCGAATTCGGTCGCCTCGCCCATGCCCCGCTCCGTTGGCCGCCGCGCCGCCATCAGGCATAGTCGATCCGGCTGGAACAGGCAATGCGGAGCGGGCGCGTGTGGCGGCACCTCGGGCGCTGGGTCGCGATCGTCCCGGACGCGATCATCTGGGGCTGGGACCTGCTGATGATGTATGTCGCGGCTCTGTTCCTGATCCCGCTCTGCGTGATCGGCTCGCTTAAAATGTTGGGCGTGACGCCGGTGTGGCGCGCGTTGGCCGACGCGGGGCTGGCGAACACGTGGTTCCGGCTGATGATCGTTGGCGCGCCGATATTGCTTGCAGTGCCGCTTTC
>NZ_JAIFKJ010000614.1 GCF_019695415.1 Thiohalocapsa sp. | reverse complement strand
TTATGAGCGGGGGTGATGCGTGGGGCGGCAAGATCAGGGGAGGCTGGTTCAGCGCCGAACATGGCGGCGTGGCCGCCCTGGGCTGTTCGTCCGCAACGAGGGGCCGCTGGTTGTGCGCTCACGGCTGGGCTTAGGAATAGGTCCCTGAACGGCTCAGCGTCCAGAGCGGGCTAGGCAACGCTGACTGTGTCAGGGCTCGGTCTGTTTTTGGGGGATAAGGGAGGGCTTCGGTGTCAACGAATGGTCTGTCGATGCGGCCAGTTGACGGCTGTACCCCGGCGGCATGCGCCGGGGGCACAGGGGGCAGGCGTCACCAAGCGTTGAACCACCACTTGGCGAGGAAGACAATGGTCACGAACATCAGCATGGCCGTGGCGCCGACCTTGCCGAAGAAGAGCGCATTGCCGAACATGGCCCGCCAGACCCCGGCAATGGCCTCCGCGCCGCCGTCAATGCCCCGCGTCGACTTGTCATCCTCGCCTGAGGTGCGGGCAGCGACGCTCGCCGGCGCCGGGTTGGAAGCGGCCTCAACCCGCGGCTCCGCGGCGATGAGCGCGTAGGGCTGGGTTCGGGACACTTTGAAAAACTCGATGTCCGACTCGGCACCTGCCTTCTCGATGACGACGAACTCGGTGTCCGCCTCCAGATGCTTGTCTTCGGCGAACATCAGCGCGAAGTCCTCCATGTCCTCGGCCTCGCTGACGTACTCCCACGCCTTGATCTTCTCGGGCCAGGTTCGTCTTGCTGCATATCGCATGGCTCGCTCCTCTCTCGATGGAAACCCTTGTCGCACGGATTGACGCATCGGCAACACCCCAAGCCCCAGAAGGACCCCAAAGGACCTCAGATGGCCGGCGCCGGCTGCCGAGCGGGAAGCCCGGTTGCTTGCGCCCCGTCACTTGGGGGGGCCGACAGCTGTCGTGTAGACTGGACACGACTGGGTGTCTAGAAGGATAGACACTTCGGCGAAGAGTACAGCAAAACAGGGTCAAGACGGCATGCCCGGGCTCAATAAACGCGTGATCATCATTGGCGCCGGTATGGGTGGCCTCACCGCAGCACTGAAGCTGGCGCTTGCGGGGATGGACGTCACAGTCCTGGAGGGCGGCCAGCGCCCGGGCGGCAAGCTGCGCGAGCAGCACAAGGGCGACAAATCCTTCTACACCGGTCCCACGGTGCTGACCATGCCCTGGGTCTTTGAAGAGATCTTCGCCGAGGCCGGCGCCGACTTCCGCGAACGGGTCAAGCTGCACTGCTCGGACGTGCTGGCCCGCCACGCCTGGAGCCGCGACGAGCGCTTGGACCTGTACGGCGATCACGAGCGCAGTGCTCAGGCCATCGCCGAGTTCGCAGGCCCGGCGGAGGCCGACGGCTTCCGTCGCTTCGCTGCGCACGCCAAGCGCGTTTACGAGGCGCTGGACGGCCCCTTCATCCGTTCCTCGCAGCCCACGCCGATCACCATCTTCGGGCGCTTCGGCTGGAACGGCCTGAGCGAGCTCATGCGCATCAAGGCCGTGCTCACGCTCTGGCAGGCGCTCGGGCAATACTTCAAGGACCCGCGCCTGAAGCAGCTCTTCGGCCGCTACGCCACCTACGTCGGCGCCTCGCCCTACCGCGCACCGGCGACGCTCATGCTGGTGGCCGACGTGGAGAGCCGCGGCGTCTACGCCGTGGACGGCGGTATCCATCAGCTGCCCGAGGCCCTAGCGGCACTCGCCGAAGAGAAGGGGGCAACCATCCGCTACGGCGCCAAGGTCGCGGAGATCATGGTGGCGCAGGGCAGCGCTCGCGGCGTGCTGCTGCAAGACGGCGAGCGGCTGGACGCTGACGCCGTCATCTGCAACGCCGATGCCGCCGCCCTGGGGGCTGGCCTGTTCGGCGAGCAGGCGAGCCAGGCGGTACCGCCCATCCCGGCTGCCAAGCGCTCCCACTCAGTGGTCACCTGGAACCTGATGGCACGGCCGGAAGGCTTCCCGATGCATTACCACAACGTCTTCTTCCCACCGGACTACAAGGCCGAGTTCAAGGCCGTCTTCGATGAGCTCCACCTGCCGAAGGACCCGACGGTCTACATCTGCGCCCAGGACCGCGGTGACCCGGACGCCCCGCCGCCTACCGAGCCGGAGCGGCTGCTCCTGGTGGTGAACGCCCCGGCCCGAGGCGACACCGAGACCATCCCGGAGACCGAGATCCGCCGCTGTGAGGCGAGCGTCATGCGGCTCCTCGACCATTGCGGACTCACCCTCGCCGACAGCGAAGAAGTCGCGATCACGACACCGACCCACTTCGAGCGGGCCTATCCCGCCTCCGGCGGCGCCGTGTTCGGGCGGGTCAACCATGGCTGGTGGGGCTCCTTCGACCGCCCCGGCGCGGTCACGAAGATCCCCGGGCTCTACACCACCGGCGGCAGCGCGCATCCGGGTCCCGGCATCCCAATGGCATCCATCTCCGGTCGGCAGGCCGCGGACCGGGTTGTCACCGACCTGCGTGCAGGCTGGACACACCACCCGCCGCCACCGCCCTCACCCCCAAGCCAAA
>NZ_JAIFKJ010000571.1 GCF_019695415.1 Thiohalocapsa sp. | reverse complement strand
CAGGCCCGGCTCCGTCTGATTTTTGGGCAGGATGCCCAATAAATCAGCATCTCCCAAGATGCCGTTGGCAGAAGAGCTCGGCCAAGTGTGCCGCGACTATGACGCCACCCGCCGCTGTCAGGTCGGGCCCGTCTTGCCTGTGAACCTTTAGGGCCTAAACCATCGCGGCTTCTGAGGCTGAGAAGGCTTCACCGACCGGGCTTACCACGTCGCCGACCCGGGCCCGCCCTCGCAGAGTCCCGAACTTCCGCTTTCCCGCCGCCCAGGGGTCCTCTGCCGCTGACGGCCGAGCGACGATCCGGCTCCACGGCGTGGTCGGGATCTCCTCGCCGGCCTCCGCCCGCGCTAGGTGCTCTGGCAGGTCATTGCCTGGCTCGCTGCCGCCGACCTCCCGGATGATGGTTCGATCTCCATTTGTGCGAATGATTTCAAGTCATATGATCCCGACCGCTGGCATCGTCGCCGCATCGGAGTGGAAGGCCCGGAAAGCTCAGAGCCGGTGCGTCTCCAGCCACGCCTCCACGGCCCGCCGCGTCATCGCGCTCACCGGATGGTTGCCGGCGCGCAGCAGCTCGCCGATCTGCCAGCGCCCGCCGGGCCAGCGCACCAGCGACAGCGTGGCGCGCTGCGGACGCAGCACTCGGTAGATGTAGGTATCGCCGCCGGCGACGCGCTCGGTATAGCCGGCGACGCAGTTGCGCTGCTGGCGGCCTTCCTCCACGAGGGCCTGCGGGGCGCGTAATGGCACGATGTCGTCGCTGCCGGGCACCGGTGGCGGCGGGAAACGGCTGGCCTTGAGCCGGTGATCTTCGAGGCGCGTGTAATCCTGTGCCAGATCCTGAAAGAGCCCATCCAGGCGCCGGCGCTCGCGAAAACGCCGTCTCGAGATGTCCACGCCCAGTGCATCCGCCATCTGCTGGATATCCGCGAGCCGACGGGCCGTGAACGGAAAGTAGCCCTCTTGCGGCTCGTCGACGATAGCCTCGAACAGCACGGGCGTGGCGAGCGCCCGCAGCTGTGGGTCCAGCAGCAGGGTCAGCGCGCCCAGGTTCAACTCGGGTAGGTGGCCCATGATTTGGAGCGCATCTTCGTCCGCGAGCAGCCGCTTGATGCCGCCCGCAAGCTCGCGACTCATGGCGGTTGGGCGAATCTTGGCCATGGACTTGACGGCGCGCTTGCTGTGGGGCAGCCCCAGCCGGTCCATGATCTCCGCCTGCTTCAGGCTGGCGAGCTGGTCGAGGCGCTGGTTGCGCTCTTGTGTTCGGGCCGCCAGTGATCGGCGGAAGGCCAGCGCCAGGCAATAGCCGAGCGCCGGGCTGCTGTCGAACAGATCGCCGCGCTCGCCCAGCGCCAGGAGCAGCCTAAGCAGCGGCAGGTGGTCGCCGCGGAATGGCTCGATGCGCCGGGCGATGGGCTTTGGGCAGCTGAATCGGAAGGCATCGAAGGCGCGCTTACGCCGCTGCGCCGGCGTGAGCCGCGGGCGGGTGAGCACCAGGGGTGGGGCGTCCGGCGGCAGCACCAAGTCCAGCGCGAGTTGGCGCGGGGCGCCGGTCGGTGGCGCCTTGGGCTTTGGCTTGCGCCTGGACCGGTAGGGGCGGATCAGCGGATAGTCCGGCTCGAAGTCCAGCCAGCGTGCATTGCGATCGTGCTTGCGCGCGGCGGTGAGGTCCGGCCACGCCTTGATGAGCTGCGTCTCCTCGGCCTTGAAGACGTACAGCGTGTCCTGCTTGAAGCGGGCATCGAGGCGGTCGGCGGGCATCTCGGCTGGGGGCTGCATTGCGGAAACGTCAGCATAGGCGCGGACGGGCTCAGGGCGCGAGTCCCCAGCGTCCCCCAGCGTCCGGCCAGGTCGGTGGGTGGCCGGTGCCGATTTACGCGCTGCCGCCTGCTGGCGGGCGTCCTATGTTCCAGCGCGCAAGACAAGGCCGACGCTCCTGCGTTGCGCTAGCGGCACGGGTCGCTGGAGCGGCCGCCCTGCATTCCCTTGCCGGAGCGTGGAAACGAGTGCGGCGTCAGCGCCGCGGGACGCAGGCGGACGACGCGCGCTGCCAGACTACATCCAGCCCTTGCATCGAGAAGGCGGGCTCGAGCGGCAGGCCGTTGATCTTCACCGTGACTCGCTCGGCCCGGCGCATTGCGTCCACCACCGCGCGCAGCCCGGCTTGCTCGCCGCCCCCGGGCAGCGCGCGGAAGGTGACTCGGCGCTCGACGTCCGTTTGGACAATGGCCGCTGGTATCAGCGCCAGGGTGCGAGCGGACGGGCCGTCCACGACCAGTTCTGCCCGTGCCCGCAGCAGTTCTGCCTGGGTCAGCTCGGTGACGGTGATGACGTTGACCCGGAGCGTCGGCGCGGGGCCGTCCCGCGCGATGGCGAGCAGCAGCATCGGGTTCTGTTCGTCTGCCGTGCGGTCGTAGCCGCCGGTGGTGAGCTCGCAGGGCTCGTCCGGGTTGCCTGGGATGGCGGCGGACCAAGCGCCCTCGTCGAAGCGCTCGGTAGCCGCGACCGAGAGCGGCAGCCAGAATGCGGCGAGGAGTGTCAGGACTGCCGCTGCGCTCGGCGTCTTCGGCATCTTGGATTGCGGGCGGGGTGGTGGCAAGGCGCGGCTTGGATGCGATTTATGCGGGCAAGTAGCCTGAAGCAAAACCGGTTGCTCTGGGGAAGGTTCTGAGGACGCCGATTATGGACCTTGCCTTTCAGGAATGGGCACGATGTTCGAAAACACGGTTTCCGAACGTCTTCTTTTCCGCCGCTTAAGCCGCTGAAAATTGCGGGGGCGTCTTGCCTCGCGAGAGACACGCCGATTCATCGGCATGCGCTAGGGAAGCGCCGATTTATTGGCGCTTCCCTAGCGCTGAAGGCCAGGTCGGCAAAGTTGACCCGACCCAGGTTCACCGCCGAAGGCGGCGATGCGGCCTTCCGGATAGAACGCAGCATCACGTCGCAGCTTTGCCCGCACTGCGCATCGCGCACTTTGTACTTCTAAGTCAAAGCGCCTCCAGCCAGCTCGCCAGGCGCTCGATTCCCGCCATGCTGTCTGCGCAGTGCTCGGCGAGGAACCCGGCATCCGCCACGGCCTCGGCGTTCAGCTCGGCGGCGCCTTCCAGCGCCCGCGCGCCGTCGAAGTTGACATAGGCGAGCCGCAGGGACAGCTCCGTCGGCGAGCGGCCGAAATCGCTGCCAGGCAGGACGGCGACGCCGGTGTCCTCCAGCAGGCGCTCGCAGAGCAGGCGGGCGTCGTGGATGCCGTGGGCTGCCAGGCGTTCACGGAAGGGGCTCAGGTCCGGGAAGAGGTAGAAGCCGCCCTCCGGGTCGTCCAGGGCGCAGCCGGCGGCGCGCAGGCGGGCTGCGATGGCGGGGCCGATCTGGCGCAGGACCCGGCGCGAGCGGGCCAGGTAGTCCGCCATAACCGGCCCGCCGCTGAAGGCGGTAATGGCGGCGTGCTGGATGGGTGCGCTGACACTGGTGTAGCTCTCGCTTGCCACCACCGCCATGGCATCCAGCACACTGCGCAGCTCTGGCGGGAAGGTGAAGGTGCCGAGTCGCCAGCCGCCGGCCCCAGCCCATTTGCTTAAACCCCCGGAGATAATGGTGCCTTCCGGATACCAGCGCGCGATGGATGCGTGCCGACCCTGGTGGTGCAGCTCGCCGTAGATCTCGTCGGAGAGCACCACCAGGCCGTAGCGACGCGCCACCCGGGCCAGGGCTGCCAGTTGATCCGCGCTGTAGGTCACGCCCAGGGGGTTGGACGGGTAGTTGAGGATCAGAATTCGCGGCCGGTCCGGGTCGGCGCGGCAGACGGCGTCCAAGCCCTCCGGTGTCAGCCGCCAGCCGTCCTCGCGGCGGGTGTCGATCCAGCGGTGCTGGCGGCCGGCGATGGCCGCCTGGGGCGCGTAGGAAACCCAGCTGGGGGCCGGCACCAGCAGATCGCCATAGAAGCAGAGCTGTAAGATGAACAGGAGCTCCTTGGAGCCGGGGCCGATAAGGACATCCTCGGCGCTGCGCTCGATGCCTTGGGCGTGGCGGTGGTAGGCCGCGACGGCCTCGCGCAGGGCATCCAGTCCGCGCACCGGCAGGTAGTCCTTCTGGTGGGCGTTGGCCTTGAGCGCGTCAACCACGGTTGGCGGCACCGGGAACGGCGACTGGCCGAGCCCCATGCGGAAGACCTTGCGCCCGGCGCGCTCCAGGCGGGCGCTGCGCTCGTTGATAGCCAGGGTGGAAGATTGAGACAGTCCGCGGACGTTGAGGCTGATGTGCACGTGCGGCCTAACGGGGAGGTCATGTAGACCCTGGTCTGGGAGCGCCTGGGGGTGGATGGGCTGGCGCAGGGCGGCTTGGCGGCTGGCGATGTCTTCGACGACTTCGAGCGGGACGGCGCTCATCTCAGGGTATCCTCGTGGCGTATTCTGTGTGGCTGATGGGTTGAAAAGACCGAGCTCAGGTTGGCGCCGTTGCGCGTGCTGTGGGGGTCGACGCCGCCGGTTAGGGTTTTCCCTAGAGCATGAAGCAAAGAGCATGCCGTTTGCGGGGTAGTGGCCGCACACGCATCCCGGACGCATGCCACGGGGAGCGTCCAACGGGCGCATTTGGCGCCCTCGGGCACGGGCACAGCGAGTCGGTCTGCGCGGGTTGGATGGCATTGAGGCTGCCTGCGCTGCACCGGCGCAGTGCATAATGGCTCCGCGGCCCATGCCATTGCCCCAGGCCGGCGCAGCTTGGCACCGCGAGCAACAGGATCCCCGGCCGCGGCAACCCGCGCCCCTCAACGCAACCGAACCGGGGCTGCTGAGAGATGCCATACAGAGATTACCCCGCCCACGCGCGCCTGGCTCGGGCCACCCGGCTGGGTGCGCAGCCAGCGCACATGCAGCGGGCAGCGCAGGGTCGGTGTGTATGAGCGCTGCCAGTGATGCAGGCCGCCGTTTTGGTCTCATCGTCGTCGCCGATGAGATCCTTGCCGGCGCTCGGACCGACAAGCACCTGCCGGCGTTTCGGGAGCTGCTGCATGCCCGCGGGCATGGCCTCGCCTGGTGCTGGATACTCCCCGATGATCCGGTATTGCTCACAGGCCAGTTGACGGCGTCCATGGCCGGGGGTCTGCCGGTATTCTGTTGCGGCGGCATCGGCGCGACACCGGACGATCACACCCGCGCCTGCGCTGCGGCGGCCGCCGGCGTGGCATTGGAGCGCCACCCGGAGGCGCTCGCGCTCATCGAAAAGCGCTTCGCCGCGGATGCCTATCCGCACCGGGTGCTGATGGCAGATCTGCCGGCGGGGGCGACGCTGATCCCGAACCCGGTCAACCAGATCCCGGGCTTCATGCTGCGTGAGCACTGGTTCCTGCCGGGCTTTCCGCGTATGGCCTGGCCCATGGCCGAGTGGGTGCTGGATACTCATTATCCGGCCGCGGCCCCGCCCCGGGAGGCGGCAGTCGCGGTGTACGGCACGCCCGAGAGCCGGCTCATCCCGCTCCTGCGGGCGCTGGACGCGAGCCAGCCCGGTCTCAAGCTCTTCAGCCTGCCACACCTTGGTGACGACCCAGCGGACCGCTATGTGCTGCTCGGTTTTCGCGGGCAGGGCGACCTGGACTCGGCCATGGCGGCACTGTGTGTGGCGCTGGACGCGGACGGCATTGCGTATGGGCCGCCGCCCGGCAATGTGCAGGCGCGGCAGCCTTAAGTCTCAAATGCACGGGCAGGCTGGTTAGAATCTCCGGCTGACGTTGTCTGCCGAGAGTCCGCATGCCTCAGAATCCAGCAAGCGAGGCCGCCGTTGAGAAGCCGGCCCGCCGCATCCTGGTGCTCTTTGCCCACCCATCGCTCGCGCGCTCGGAGGCCAATGCCCCCATGCTGGCCGCCGCGCGGCGGCTCAACGGCGTCACCTGCGTGGACCTATACGCCGAGTACCCCGCTTTCGAGATCGATATCGACCGCGAGCAAGAACGCCTGCTGGCGCACGACGTGGTCTGTTTTCAGCATCCGCTGTACTGGTATTCGACGCCGGCCATTCTCAAGGAGTGGCAGGACCTGGTGCTGGAGCACGGCTTCGCGTATGGCGCCGGCGGCACGGCGCTCAATGGGAAGCTCTTCTTCTGTGCCTGCACGGCGGGCGGCCCCGAGGCGGCCTACTGTGCCCAGGGCTACAACCACTTCAGCATCCGCGAGCTGCTGCAGCCGCTGGAGCAGACCGCCTATCTCTGCGGCATGACCTATTTGCCACCCTTTGCGCTCTTTGGCGCCCGCACGGCGGTGCAGGAGGGGCGCATCGACGCCCATGTGGCGGATTGGGTGCGGCTGCTCACAGCGCTGCGCGACGGCCACCTGGACATCGCCGCCGCCGTCGATCTGCCGCGCCTCAATCAGGACCTGGACCGGCTCGTCCTGTCGGCGCTGGGGGCGGGCGCATGAGCGGCGTGCTGTTCCAGGTGTTCGTCTACCTCTGTGCCGCCGTGGTGGCAGTGCCGGTGGCCAAGAGGCTGGGCCTGGGCTCGGTGCTGGGCTATCTCATCGCCGGCATCGCCATTGGCCCGGTGTTTGGCATCGTCGGTGCCGAGACAGAGCAGCTGCAGCACTTCGCGGAGTTCGGCGTGGTGCTGATGCTGTTCTTGGTGGGTCTGGAGCTGAAGCCGCAGCTGCTGTGGCAGATGCGCGCGCGGCTGCTGGGCTTGGGTGGCTTGCAGGTGCTGGCAACCGCCGGCGCGATTGCGGCCCTTGGCTGGGTGCTGCTGGAGCATTGGCAGACGGCCGTGGCGGCAGGGCTGTTGCTGGCGTTGTCATCGACGGCCATCGTGCTGCAGACGCTCTCGGAGAAAGGCCTGATGGCTACCGAGGGCGGGCGCGCCGGCTTCTCGGTGCTGTTGTTCCAGGACATTGCTGTGATTCCCATGCTGGCGCTGATCCCCGTGCTGGCGATGCCGGAGCTGGCGGAAATGGCGCAGCGGGTGGCGGGCGGCGGAGAGCTTGCCGCGCACGGTGTCGACGCCGGGCACGCCGAGGCTGGGCACGGTGCGGGCATGAGCCTGGTGGCAGGGCTCTCCGGCTGGGCCTATGCCGGGGTGGTCCTGGGCGCCGTGGCAGCCGTGGTGCTGGGCGGGCACTTTCTGACCCGGCCGCTGTTTCGGTTCATCGCCAGCTCGCACCTGCGCGAGACCTTCACCGCCGCGGCGCTGCTGCTGGTGGTGGGGATTGCGCTCTTGATGACGCTGGTGGATCTGTCGCCCGCGCTTGGGACCTTCCTCGCCGGCGTTGTGCTGGCGGACAGCGAGTTCCGGCATGAGCTGGAATCCGATATCGAGCCCTTCAAAGGCCTGCTGCTCGGGCTCTTTTTCATCACCGTCGGCGCCGGCATCGACTTCGGC
>NZ_JAIFKJ010000415.1 GCF_019695415.1 Thiohalocapsa sp. | reverse complement strand
GGCTCGTGGGCTCGGAGAGTTGTATAAGGGACAGCGGTGGGGCGTCCGCTGGAGGCGGACAAGCTTGAACGCGAGAACGTCGGGCTGCGCAGCCGCACGCCCCTGGGGCATGAGCCGGCCGGGCGTTCGGCGGCCATGCAACGCCTGCGCGAGCAGGTTAAGCGCATCGCCCAACACGACACCTGGGTGCTGATCACCGGCGAGCCGGGCAGCGGGCGTGAGACCTTCGCGCGCTTCCTTCACTCGCAGAGCGCCCGGAAGGAGCGGCCCTTCGTCGATCTCGGCGTCTCGGCCATCACCCGCGGCAACGCGGCACGCGAGTTGTTCGGTAGCGAGGAGGGCGGGCATGTGCACTACGGCAGCCTGGAGCAGGCCGCCGGCGGCACCCTGCTGCTCGACGAGGTCGCGGACATGGACCTGGAGGCCCAAGGCCAGCTGTTGGGCGCACTGGATACAGGCTCCTTCCTGCGCGTCGGCGGCAGCGAGCCCGTCACCATCGATGTGCGCATCATCGCCGCCACGTCGCGAGACCTTAAAGAGGAAGTCCGCGCCGGTCATTTCCGTGAGGACCTCTTCTACCACCTGAATGTGGTACCGCTGCAGGTGCCGGCGCTGCGTGAGCATGCCGAGGACATTCCGGACCTGCTGAGCTACTACGTGGACTACTTCGCCACGCACGAGAAGCTGCCGTACCGGCGCTTCAGCGTCGGGGCGCAGAATTTTTTGCGCAACTACAGCTGGCCCGGCAATGTGCGCGAGCTCAAAAACCTGGTGCAGCGCGTGCTGATCCTTGGCGCCGGTGACGAGATCACCCAGACCGAGGTGGAAGCGGCGCTCGGCTCCGCGCCGCCCGTGCCGACGCAACCGCTGGAGGGAATGGTCTCCTTCGACCAGCCGCTGCGCTCGGCCCGGGAGCAGTTCGAGAAGGCGTACCTGGAGTACCAGCTGGAAAAACACGCCGGCAACGTCTCCAAGATGGCGAAGGAGGCGGGGATGGAGCGGACGCACCTGTACCGCAAATTGCGCTCCTTGGGTATCGAGATAAAGGAGCGGCGATGAGTTTCGAGTATCGAGTTTCGAGTATCGAGGGGGCACTGCTCCGCGCCTCCTTGCTCGTCCCTCGTCCCTCGCCCCTCGACACTCTCCTGCAATGAAAATCCTGATTCTTGGCGCCGGCCAGGTGGGCACCTCCGTGGCAGCCAACCTGGTGAGCGAGGCCAACGACATCACCGTCGTCGACACCGACGCGACACGGCTGCGTGAGCTCGCCGACCGTTTCGACCTGCGCACGCTCCAGGGCCACGGCGCCCATCCGGACGTTCTGGCCCGTGCCGGGGCCGAGGACGCGGAAATGATCATCGCCGTCACCAACAGCGATGAGACCAACATGGTCGCCTGCCAGGTGGCCTACACCCTGTTCCACACCCCCACCAAGATCGCCCGTGTGCGCGCCCCGGGCTTCATGGAGCAGGACGCGCTGTTCGGCCCCGGGGCGCTGCCCATCGACGTGCGCATCAGCCCGGAGCAGCTGGTGACGGACTACATTCTGCGGCTCATCGAGAACCCGGGCGCCCTGCAGGTCACGGACTTCGCCGGCGGACGGGTGCGGCTGGTGGCGGTGCGGGCCTACTACGGCGGGCCGCTGGTGGGGCATGAGCTGCGTACCCTCTACGACCACATGCCCCACGTGGACGCCCGCGTGGCGGCCATCTACCGCCACGACCGCGCCATCCAGCCGGAGGGGGACACGGTCATCGATGCCGACGACGAGGTCTTCTTCGTCGCAGCCCCGAAGCACATCCGCTCGGTGATGAGCGAGCTCAGACGCCTGGAGAAGCCCTACAAGCGGCTCATCTTTGCCGGCGGTGGCAACATCGGCACACGGCTCGCCCGCGCCACCGAGAAGCGCTATCGCGTCAAGGTGATCGAGCGGGATCTCGACCGCTGCAAGCACATCGCCGAGGCCCTAGAGCGCACCATCGTGCTGCACGGCGATGCCGCCGACGAGGAGCTGCTGCTGGAGGAGAACGTCGAAGACACCGATGTCTTCTGCGCCGTGACCAACGACGACGAGGCCAATATCCTCTCGGCCATGCTCGCCAAGCGCCTCGGCGCCCGCAAGGTCATGGCACTCATCAACCGGACAGCCTATGTGGACCTCGTGCAGGCGGGCCCCATCGACATCGCCATCTCACCGCAGCAGGCCACCATCGGCAGCCTGCTCAAGCACGTGCGTCGCGGCGACGTGGTGATGGTGCACTCGCTGCGCCGCGGCGCCGCCGAGGCCATCGAGGCCATCGCCCACGGTGATGCGAGTTCGAGCAAGGTGGTCGGCCGGCCCATCGAGGCCATCAAGCTTCCCAAGGGCACCACCATCGGTGCGGTCGTCCGCGGCGAGGAAGTCATCATCGCCCACCACGACACGGTCATCGAGTCCGAGGACCACGTCATCCTGTTCCTGCAGGACAAGCTGCGGGTAGCGGAGGTCGAGAAGCTGTTCTCGGTCGGCCTCACGTTTTTTTGATGAGACGCTTCATCACCGTTCAA
>NZ_JAIFKJ010000336.1 GCF_019695415.1 Thiohalocapsa sp. | reverse complement strand
CTCCCACCAGTTCTGTGCAGAGCAGGGGGGCGTGCTGCGTCAGATCCACATACGTCAGCAGCGCGCCGTCGACGATGCGACCGATGCGACGCATGGGCATCAGTACGCAGACCAGTCCCCCATTGGGCAGCCAGCCGAGCCCGCCGGGGCGGTCCTCGGCGGTAGCGATGGGCTCGAGGCTGCCGTCCGCCGCCATCGCCAGTACCTTGTGGGCGTGCTGGTCCGTAAACCAGAAGCGGCCGTCGTGCCAGCGGGGGCCTTCCGGAAAGGCCAGGCCGTCGGCGACGACTCGGGCTTGGTAGGTCTGCATAGCGGTGTCCTCAGCGGGCCGGCTAGGGTTCGGCGCCGAGCCCGAAGTAGGTTGGGCCGACGCCAGGAGGCCCAACGCGACGGCTGCGGCAGGTCTCAGGCATCGGGCGTGTGCTCTTCCGCTGTCAGTGCCTCGCGCACCAGTGCCACCTGCTCTGCCGTCGGCAGGCCGATGGGCACCTCGATGGCTTCATCCGGCACACTCAAAATCGCGATTTGGCTCTTCAGCAGTGCCGGCGGCATGAAGTGCTCCCGGCGTGCGGTGAGTCGCTCGCGCAGCTGTGCAGCTGCGCCCACCAGCAGCACGAAGCGCACATCCCGCAGACCCGCCGTAAGCCGGGTGCGGTAGCTGTGTTTGAGCGCCGAGCACGCGAGCACCGCGTCCGCGCCGGCGGCGTCCTGCTCCCGCAGCAGCCCATGCAGCCGGTCGAGCCAGGGCCCGCGGTCGGCGTCGGTGAGCGGCTCGCCGCGGCGCATCTTGGCGATGTTCTCCGGCGTGTGGTGGTCGTCGGCATCGACGAAGGCGCAGCCCAGCGCCTCCGCCAGTGCTTTGCCCAGCGTGCTCTTGCCGGCGCCGCTCACACCCATGACGATGACGATCATCCGAACACGATGGTCTTGTTGCCGTGCACCAGCACCCGGTCTTCCAGATGGAACCGCAGCCCCCGGGCGAGCACCTGCTTCTCGACGTCTTTGCCCAAGCGGATCATGTCCTCCACGGTGTTGTGATGGCCCACGCGCACCACGTCCTGCTCGATGATCGGCCCCGCGTCCAGCTCCGTGGTCACATAGTGGCAGGTGGCGCCGATCAGCTTCACACCGCGGGCGGCGGCCTGGTGATAGGGCCGGGCGCCGACGAAGCTCGGCAGGAAGCTGTGGTGGATATTGATGATGCGCGCCGGATACTGGGCGCCAATCTGCTCGGGCAGGATCTGCATGTAGCGCGCCAGCACGATCACGTCCGGCCGCGCAGCGGCCAGGGTCTGCTCCACGGCCGCGAAGTGAGCCGCCTTGTCCGCCGCGTCCACCGGGAAGTGGCGATAGTCCAGACCATGCCATTCCACATAGCTGCGCAGCTCATCGTGGTTGGAGATCACGCAGGGGATGTCGAAGGCCATCTCGCCGCTGCGCCAGCGGTAGAGCAGGTCCGACAGGCAATGCGCCTGCTTGCTCGCGAGCAGCACCACGCGCTTGTTGATGCCGGTGTCATAGACGCACCACTGCATCTTGAAGCGCTCGGCCACAGGCGCGAAGTGTGACTTGAGCCCCTCCAGCCCAAAGGGCAGCGACGACGCCCGCACCACGTAGCGCATGAAGAACCACTGGCTGTCCGGGTCCGTGTAATGGTGGGCCTCCGTGATCCAGCCGCCGTGCACGGCGATGAAATCGCTCACAGCAGCGACGATGCCCACCCGGTCCGGGCAGGAGATGATGAGGCGGTAGGCACGCTCCATGGGCTTGGCTCGCGGTTGCCGGTGATCGCTTGGACGACCTGTCTGCCGATTGGGCGCCCGCTCAGAAGGGCAGGGTGACCCGGCCCGGAAAGTCCGGCACCAGCACGCTTTGCGCCAGCACCGCGTGGTTGTTGTGGAAGGTCATGCCGCCGTCGGCGTCGCAGAGCCAGAACTCCTGCGCGCCGCGGGCGAAGTAGAGCTCCTTCTTCTCGTCCATCTCGGCGCGGGTGTTGGATTCGGACAGCACCTCGACGACGATTTCCGGCGCCTCGGGGTAGGGGTTCGCGTCGCCGTGGCGGCCCAGGAAGCCCCGGCTTGCCCAGGCGACGTCCGCGACCTTGATGCCCGCGGTGGTCTCGATGCTGCACTCAACCACGGCGGAGCCGCCGCTGGCGAGCTGACGCAGCAGCGTCTGGATTTCCGCCTGCAGCCAGGAGTGTCGATTGGACGCTGGACTCATCACGATATGCCCCCAACGGTCGGTCTCCAGCTTGAAGGGGAGATCCTTCAGTGCCGGGTGTGCGCAGATCTCGTGCCAATTCATTGCCTGTGCTCCGCGATCGTGGTGCCGATGCCTCATCATAGCGGGCGCGGTGACGCCCGGCATCCCGGGCGCGGCGTCGATGCGCTTCAGCCCTGCGGGGATGGCGCCGCTCTCCGTCTGGGGTTTCAAGGCGTCACCGGGCGACCCCTGGATTGCACCATCGGGTTGCTCGGGTCCGCCACTTGTGTCGCGAGCGCCCGCTGCAGCCGCGCAATGAAGTCCGGCGGATAGCGCCAGATGGGCACATCCGCCCGCCTGCGCACCAGGCCGCGCTCCGCCGGCCCGAGCCCCGTGGCCAGGGTTGCCAGGATATCGCTGCTGACCCAGGGGCTGTCGCGGAAGTACGAGTGCCCGCTTCGGGCGTCGGCATCCTCCGCGTCGGTGACGTCGATCAGCACCAGGTCGTCCGCCGCGTCGAGTGTCGCGGCGACATGGCTCGGCATGTCGTGGTCCAGCAACTGGCCGAGCCGGTCGCGGCCGAACACCAGGTTGGCGAACCGCAGCGCGCCGTCGATCTCGGACAGGTAGACGGTGAGGCGCTCGCTGGTGTCGAGGATGCCGTTGGTGAGCGCGGCGGCGAAGAGCCCGGAGTCCACATCGCTGCCCACCAGGATCACCTCGCCGATGCGTGCCCCATTGCCCTGTGACTCGCCGGTCAGCGCCAGCATGGACAGCGCATCCAGCACCAGCCGCGTGCCGGCGCTGTAGCCGAGGATGTGCACCCGCTCCGCGCTGGTGCGCTCGCGCAGGAATTGGATGAACTCCTTCAGGTAATGCGCGCTCAGCGCCGTCGTCTCGACATCCGAGAAGTAGGCCACCAGCCGCGGTGTCGCCGGCCAGGAGTAGGGGATGACGACGCCGTCGTAACCCAGGAAGTGCCACAGCTCCGTGGCCACCAGCAGCGGGTTCTCGAACGGCACCTTGAAGCCGTGCACATAGATGAGGATGTCGCGCTGTCGCGAGCGAGCCAGCTTGCGGTCCACGGCTGCGGCGAAGGCCGCTGCCGGGGCGCCGGGGTCGGCCGGCAGCAGCGCCGGGTCCGTGAAAGGCGATACCGTCTGCGCAAGGATGCCGATCTCCTCCACCGCGTCCACCCGCAGCCGATACGGCGGCTTGCGCGGCGATTGCAGCGACAGCCGCGTCGCACTGTCCCAATCCAGCTCGCCGTCTCCGTGCAGGATATGCGCACGACCCAAGCGCACCAGATGGCCGCGGCGGCTGGCGTAGTGGCGCTCCAGGTCCGCCTCCGTGGCCGGATCGCGGTCGGTGGCGAAGAGGATCTCGGTCTCGAGCCGGCGCGCCTTGGGCGGCACGGCATCGAAGGGCTCGAACCGGCCGCCCGCGAACACCGCCGGCACCGGCATCAGCTCGATGCGGTCCGCTGGGGGCGAGGCGCAGCCCGCGAGCAGCAGTGCGGCGCTTGCCGCAACGCAGGCCAGCGATGGGCCGATGCGTCCGACCTGATTCTCACTCGAGCTGCACGTCTGCGTTCGCATCGCCGAGAATAGACACATCAATACATTGCATGCCGAAGGCGCGAGGACTACGACCACCTTCACCGGCCGGGAATTCAATCAGGACACCAGCCGGACCAAACAAGGCGGCTCAGTCCGGCCGCGCTGTGTCCAGCAGCCTTGCCGTGTCCGCCTTCGTCAGCATGTCGTAGAGCAGGCCGACGAACCGCTCCATGGCCTGGGCATCGGCGAGCAGTCGGTTGGTCATCTCGCCATGCGAGGTCATCGCCGCGATGATGGCATCGGTGGCGGCGTCCGGCAGGTCTCCCTTCATTGCCTGCTCCTTGGGGTTGTTCTGCACCTGCGCCATGACGGCGTCATTGCCGCGGAGCTTCTCGGTGATGTGCACGGCGAACATGACCTTGTCGTCGTCCGTGATCTCGGCGCCGAACAGCGCATTGAGCTTCTCCAACAGCTCGGAGAGAAAGGCCCGCTCCCGGTCCTTCGGGTCGCCAATTTCCCCCGTGATCGGGCGCAGCTTGACCCCCTCGCCATCGGCGACGCCCTGTAGCTCGCCCTTGTGCTTGAGCCCGTAGTGGGTGAGCTGCAGGCCCTTGAGGTCGATCTCCTCCGGATTGATGCCCTTGAGGCGGTTGCGCAGCAGCCGGGCATAGCCCGCGAACGCCTCCAGCTCCGCGTCGCCGAAGTCGATGAGCTGGGCGATGTACTCGTACATGCGCACGAACTTGCCCAGGCCCTCCTTGAAGCGCATCAGCGCATCCCGCTCCTTGGTGTACTCGCTGCGCTGTAGGTCGGCCTGCTCGGCGCCGGGGTCGTCACCGGCGGCATGGCAGCGGTTGAACGCATCCTCGCACTGGGCGATGGCGTCGTTGAGGTTCTTGAGCCTGCCGTTGAAGCGCTCGGTGGCCGGGTCCGTGATGGCGAAGAGCTTGGGCTGGCGGGGCTCGCGGCGGGTGATCTCCGCGCCGAACGCCTGCACCTCCTCGGGCGTGTAGATAAAGGTCTGGTCGAGCTGCTGCTTGAGGTCGTAGACCACGTTCGGGTCCTGCACGTCCTCGATCTGTGCCGCCCGATAGAACTGGCGGAAGGCGCTCAGGATCTCCTCGGGCTCGTTGGCGAAGTCGATGACGTAGGTGCGGTCCTTGCCGGCATAGGTGCGGTTGAGGCGCGAGAGGGTCTGCACCGCCTCCACACCCGAGACGCGCTTGTCCAGGTACATGGCCACCAGCTTCGGCTGGTCGAAGCCGGTCTGGAACTTGTTGGCCACGAGCATGAGCTGGTAGGTGTCTGTGTCGAACGCCCGGCGCAGGTCCTGGCCCTTGGTCTGGGGGTTCAGGTTGGCCTCGGTGAGCTCCTCGCCCGCCAGCGCCGGGTCCACGGCCTCACCGGCCACCTTGCCGGAGAAGGCCACCAGGGCATGGATGTCGTAGCCCTTCTCCTGCACGTAGCGGTCCAGCTCGAGCTTGTACTTTACCGCGGCGGCCCGTGAGCCCGTCACCACCATCGCCTTGGCCTGGCCGTTCAGCAGCCGCGCCACGGTGCCGCGGAAGTGCTCGACGATCAGCTCCACCTTCTGCGCCACATTGGTCGGGTGCAGGGACAGCCACTTGGCCAGCGCCCGGCGCGCCTGCTTGCTGTCCACCCGGCGGTCGTCCCACTGGCCGTCCTGAAGCTGCTCGCCGAGCCTGAAGGCGGTCTTGTAGGCCGTGTAGTTGCGCAGCACGTCGAGGATGAACTCCTCCTCGATGGCCTGCTGCATGGTGTAGACGTGGAAGGGGGCGGGCGGGTTGTCCTTGCTCACCGGCTGGCTCGGGTCCCTGGGCCGCCCGAACAGAGTCAGGGTGGAGTGCTTGGGCGTTGCCGTGAAGGCGAAGTAGCTGACGTTGCTCGGGAACTTCTTCACCGCCTGCAACCGCTCCAGGATCTCCTCGGCGGTCATGCTGGCCATGTCCTCGGCCTTGTCCAGCGCCAGCGCCGCCCGGAGCTTGCTCGCCGTGCTGCCGGTCTGGGAGGTATGCGCCTCGTCCACGATCACCGCAAAGCTGCGGTCCTTGAGCGAGGTCTCCGCCAGGATCGCCTCCATGGCGTACGGGAAGGTCTGGATCGTCACGACGACGATGGGCGTGCGGGCGAGCAGCGCCTCGGCGAGCTGCTGGCTCTTGGGCAGGGGGCTAGATTCCCGGTCGATGGCCCGGACCACGCCCAGCTGGTGGTCGATCTGCTGGATGGCATCCTGGAGCTGGGCGTCGAGCACGGTGCGGTCCGTGACGACGATGATGGAGTCGAAGGTCTTCTCGCCCTGCTCAGCGCGCAGCCGGATCAGCTCGTGGCACAGCCAGGAGATGGTGTAGGTCTTGCCGGAGCCGGCGCTGTGCTGCACCAGATAGCGCTGCCCCGGGCCTTCTGCGCGCACGGCGGCCATCAACTGCGTCACCGCCTCCCACTGATGGAACCGAGGGAAGATCAGCGTCTCCGCCATGTACGGCCTGCCGTCGGCGTGCTCCTTCTCCTTGCGCTCCAGCAGCATGAAGCGGTGCACGATGCGCAGCCAGTTGTCGGTGCTGAGGATGCGCTCCCAGAGGTAGGCCACCGAGTAGCTGCCCTCCGGTGCCGGCGGATTGCCCGCGCCCTCGTTGTCGCCGAGATTGAAGGGCAGAAAGAAGGTCTTTTTGCCCGCGAGCCGAGTGGCCATGTAGATCTCGGTGCTGGACACCGCAAAGTGCACCAGCGCCCCGCGCTTGAAGGCGAGCAGCGGATGGGTGCGGCCCGTGGTGGGGTCCTTCGGGTTGCGGTCCTCGCGGTACTGCGCGATGGCGTCATGGACGGACTGCGTGAAGTCGCACTTCAGCTCGACCGTCGCCACCGGAATGCCGTTGATGAAGAGCACCAGGTCGATGGCCCACTCGCGGTCCGGCGCGTACTTGAGCTGCCGCACCACCCGCAGACGGTTCTTGCGGTAGCGCTCGATCACCGTGGCGTTGCGCGCGTCCTCCGGCACCGCCTGGCAGAGCGTGAGCGTGCCGCCGCCGGCCACCTTCACGCCGCGGCGCAGCACCTCCAGCGTGCCGTCGCTCTCCAGCTTCTTGACCACGCGGTCCAGCACCAGCTGCTCGGTGGCGGCGCCGTTCAGCGCCTCCAGCTTGGCCCAGGCGTCCGGCTGGGTGTCGCGCAGGTAGCCGATGACGTCCTCGGGGTAGAGGGCGCGGACGCGGTCGTACTGCGCCGCATCGCCCACCAGCCAGCCGTGGCCGGCGAGGTAGTCGACGATGAAGGCCTCGAAGTGGATCTCTTTGTGTGGGTCCATCAACCAGCGCCGATTGTCAACCTTCCGCCCTGATCTGACCGAAGTGTGTGGCGGCGGACTCGTCGAACGGGAGCACCGTCAAGCGTGACTCCATCCCCTCCACCACGCGCCGGTTCGCTTCACGGTGCCGGGACTTCTCGGCCCCGAAGACGAGCTCACCCAGCGTCACCGTGGACATGGCGAGCTGCTCCGCGTAGCGGTTGAACATGTCCCGAACTCTTTACGGACGCCGCTTAATCGTATCAATGACGATATCGGTATCCAGCAGATACCCGAGCAT
>NZ_JAIFKJ010000404.1 GCF_019695415.1 Thiohalocapsa sp. | reverse complement strand
GGGTCTCGTCGACCTTTGCGGCGATCTGCTGCTCGATTTGGCCCTTCATCGCTGAGAGCAACAGGCCTAGGCGAACGGTGAGGTCGAGCGCCTCCTCGCTGACGATGATGTGGCCGGAGATGCCGGAGCGCGCGAAGCTGAGCGTGTCGCCGTCCCAAGCGTAATCGGCGCCGAATTCGCTCTCAACGCGCTGCGCAATGCGCTCCACTTCCGCCCTCGCTTCTTCCAGCGATAGCGTATGACGGCGGACGATGTGGATCTTGGACATGCCTTCGGCCTCCTCGACGGTGCGGTCCCGTGGCTTTGATGTGCTCCGGGCGCACAGAGCCCTGCCTGCGCCTGCCTATGTGCGTTCTGTGACGTCCAGCGGCCCCGCTGATGCCTTTTCTCTTCCTCGAGCCTCGCCCCTCGAAACTCGCGACGCTCCGCTATATTACAGATCGAGGGCCTGCGCTGCCCAAGGCAGGACCGCAGCGGTCGAACACGAGCTCCCTCGGTCAGGCGCCGTTGCCGGCGCTGGCGCGACGCTCTGTCTGGGAGCGGCGGAAGGCATCCGAGCGGCGATCCCCGCCACGCGGTTGCGGGCGGGTACGGCGGTTGAGCTTGCCCTCCACCTCGCGGCAGAAGACGTCATCGCCGAGTACCCAGGCTTTATTCGTGGCATCCCGCACCCGCTGCAGGAACGCCGGATCCGCTGGAGCCCGAGACGCCTCGGCATAGGCCGCGCAGCGCTCCTGCGGGGTGGCGCCGAGCGCTAGGTAGACGGCGTGTGGCTCCACGAGCTCGTCATCAATCCCGAGGGCGTTGGCGCCGTGGCTGGACCAGTCGTAGGCAGCGGGTTCCTGCACCAATCCGGCGCGCACTGGGTTCCGCTCGATGTAATGGCTCACTGGCAGGAGGAAGTCATCCGGGTCCAAGAGGGTGGCCCGGTAGCGGCCGTCCCAGAGGGTGCCGGTGCGCCCATAGCGCTGGTTCGCGTGCTGCACATAGTAGCGGCCCGTGTACTGCATCAGCTTGCCGATGCCGCCGGCTTGCTCCGGCGTCAGCAGCAGATGGAAGTGATTGGGCATCAGCACGTAAGCATGCACAGAGCAGCGGAATTTCTGTGCCGCATCCCGCAATGTCGTCCACAAGACCCAGTAGTCGTCCTCGTCGTGAAGGATGGTCGCCCGGTTGTTGCCACGCTGAATGACGTGCTGCGGGTAACCCGGGAGGATGAATCGCGGTAGCCTGGCCATGGCGCGCCTCCTGCCGTTTGCTGCTCGTGTTTCCAGTATAGACAAACAGTGGATTGCGTCTCCGTTGGCCACATGCGTCTGCTGAACCACATCCTGATGCGCTATAGTTAGCGGTTTTCTCGACCGGAACTCGGCCATGCAAGACATCAACCCGATCCGCGCGCAGATCGCTGACCTCCAGGGACGCCTTGAGTCCCTGAGGGGGTACCTTTGACTACGCGGGCAAGCAAGAGCGCCTGACGGAGGTCCTGCGGGAGCTCGAAGACCCAGAGATTTGGAGCGACCCGGAGCGGGCGCAAAGCCTGGGGCGGGAGCGCGTGGCGCTCGAAGGGGTTGTACTCGGCATGGACGAGCTCACCGCCGGGCTCGGCGACGCCGACGACCTGCTGGAGATGGCGGCCGAAGAGGCCGATGCTGACACCGTGGAAGCCGTGGCCGCGGACCTGGCAGGCTTCGAGCAGCGCGTCGGCGAGTTGGAATTCCGCCGCATGTTCTCGGGCGAGATGGATAGTGCCAATGCCTTCTTGGACATCCAGGCCGGCTCCGGCGGCACCGAGGCGCAGGACTGGGCCGAGATGCTGCTGCGCATGTACCTGCGCTGGGCCGAGCAGCATGGGTTCAAGACCGAGCTGATGGAGGTCTCGCCGGGCGACGTCGCGGGCATCAAGTCCGCCACCATTGCGGTGCAGGGGGACCACGCCTTCGGTTGGCTGCGCACCGAGACCGGCGTGCACCGACTGGTGCGCAAGTCGCCCTTCGACTCCGGAAACCGCCGTCACACCTCGTTTGCGGCCGTGTTCGTGTCGCCGGAGATCGACGACTCGGTGGAAGTCGACATCAACCCCGCGGACCTGCGGATCGATGTGTACCGTGCCTCCGGCGCTGGCGGCCAGCACGTCAACCGAACCGAGTCTGCCGTGCGCATCACGCACAATCCGACGGGCATCGTGGTGCAGTGTCAGAACGACCGCTCGCAGCACAAGAATAAGGACCAGGCCATGAAGCAGCTCAAGGCCAAACTGTACGAGCTGGAGATGCAAAAGCGACGCGACTCCGCCCAGGCCGTTGAGGACAGCAAGGCGGACATTGGCTGGGGCAGCCAGATCCGCTCTTACGTGCTCGACCAGTCTCGCATCAAAGACCTGCGCACCAGTGTCGAGACCGGCAACACCCAAGCGGTGCTGGACGGCGCGCTGGATCAGTTCATCGAGGCGAGCCTGAAGTCCGGGCTATGACTGACTGAGGAGCGAGGAGCGAGGAAGGACCACCTGGGTGCTCGTGACGCGATGCTGAGCACTCGCCCCTCGCAGCTCGTCCCTAG
>NZ_JAIFKJ010000541.1 GCF_019695415.1 Thiohalocapsa sp. | reverse complement strand
AGGGCCAGGGCGTGGGAGGTTGAGCGGTGCGGGCAGGGGGAACGGAACGGGGAACGGGCCGGCAAGGGTAGGTGTGAACGAACGGCCCGGGCAGACGGCCCCCACCGATGACACGCAAAGATATCGCGGCCGGGCAGAACAGCCACGACTGCCGGACCCCTGCCGAGCAGGGCGCCGAACGACGTACCGGCTGGGTGGTCGATTTGACCCTGGCCGCCATGGTGGTGGAGCTGGCAGCGGGCTGGCTCACCGGTTCCATGGCCCTGCTGGCCGATGGCTGGCACATGGGCAGCCATGCGGTCGCGCTGGGCCTGAGTGTCTTTGCCTACCGTTTCGCCCGCCGGCACGCACGCGATCCACGCTTCAGCTTCGGCACCGGCAAGGTGTCGCCGCTGGCCGGCTATTCCAGTGCCCTGCTCCTGGCGGTCGGCGCCCTTTGGCTGCTGCTGGAGTCCGGCCACCGTTTGCTCAACCCCGTGCAAATCCATTATGGCGAGGCTATCGTCGTCGCCGTGCTCGGCCTGCTCGTCAACCTCGCCAGCGCCTGGCTGCTGGGCGGCGCCCATGACCACCACCATCGCGGCCACCGCCATGGCCCGATGGACTATCACCGGCGGGCCGGCATCAGTCCTGCTGTCGGCCACCACGACCACCAAGACCACAACCTGCGTGCGGCGTATTTTCATGTCATCGCCGATGCCCTCACCTCCCTGCTTGCCATCATCGCCCTCACCGCTGGGCTCGTCTTCGGATGGGGCTTCCTGGACCCGCTGATGGGGATCGCTGGCGGGCTGCTGATCGCCCGCTGGGCTTGGGGGCTCGCACGCGACAGCGCCTTGACGCTGTTGGATGCTGAGGACCAGGACGCCACGGCAGCCGCCATTCGGCAAATTCTGGAGGCCGAGGACGATGTGCAGGTCTGCGACCTGCATCTTTGGCGTGTCGGCGCTGCGAGCCATGCCTGCATCCTGTCCCTGGTGACGCATAGGCCTCAGCCCGTGACGCATTACAAGTCGCTCATCGCGGACATTCCAGGCATCGACCACCTCACCGTGGAAGTGCAGCAGTGTCACGATGAGACCTGTCTGCCAAGCGACGCAAAATGTAATGCGAACGATTCGCGATACTGCTAGTCTTATGCGCTTGACGTTTCCATCAACCGTTGAGGAGATACCATGCGCAACAAGACCGCCATTGGTGCAGCGCTGACGCTCTGTGTCATCGCCGGCGCCGTTCATGCCGAGGGCGAGCTGAACCTCTACTCGTCCCGTCACTACGACACGGATGAGCGCCTCTACTCAGACTTCGAGGAGCAGACCGGCATCGAGATCAACCGCATCGAGGGCAAGGGCGATGAGCTCATCGAGCGCATGAAGGCCGAGGGCCGGAACAGCCCCGCGGACCTGCTCATCACCGTCGACGCGGGCCGCCTGTGGCGCGCCGACGAGGCCGGTCTCTTCCAGCCCGTGGAGTCCGAGACGCTGGAGTCCCGCATCCCCGAATGGCTGCATCATCCGGACGGCCACTGGTGGGGCTTCTCCAAGCGCGCCCGCATCATCTTCTACGACGAGGAGCGCGTGGACCCCAAGGACATCCAGACCTACCAGGATCTGGCGGACCCCAAGTTCGAGGGCATGGTCTGCACCCGCAGCTCCAGCAACATCTACATGCTGTCTCTCATGGCGGCGCTGATGGAGCACTTGGGCCCGGAGGCGGCCGAGAAATGGGCTGAGGGCGTCTGGAATAACCGCGCCCGTGACCCAGAAGGGGGCGACACCGACCAGCTCAAGGCCATCGCCTCCGGCGAGTGCGCCATTGTCCTGTCCAACACCTATTACTTCGCCCGTGCGCTGCGCAAGGGCGATCCCGGCCTGGACGAAGAGGCGCTCGACGGTATCGGCTGGGTGTTCCCCAACCAAGAAAGCTTCGGCGCCCATGTGAACATCTCTGGTGCCGGCGTCGCCAAGCACGCGCCGAACCGTGAGAACGCCGTCAAGTTTCTCGAATACCTGAGCAGCGAGCAGGCGCAGAAGTACTTTTCGGCGGGTAATGACGAGTACCCCGTAGTACCCGGCACGCCCCTCTCTGACAGCGTCGCAGCGCTCGGTGCCTTCAAAGAGGACACCATCAACCTGAACATCCTTGGCGAGAACCAGGCCGAGGCGCAGCGCATCTACGACCGTGTGGGCTATGAGTGAACCCCGCTGATTGCGTCGGCGCCGCCGGCGCAGGCGTATACCAACGCTGACCATCACGAGCCCCGGAGGCGCCAGCCGCCGCCGGGGCTTCGTCTTTTGTGGTCGATGAGCTGGGGTGATCCTCCATGGTCTGCATCTGCGTAAGCGGCTATCCTGCCCGCTTGCCAATGCAGGCGCCCGAGGGCTCGGGTGCATTGCTTTACGCGAGAGGTCCGTCCATGGCGAAACTCAAGGTCAACGGCGAGCTGCTCCAGGTGGAGGCAGACCCGTCGACACCCCTGCTCTGGGTGCTGCGGGAGCAGCTGGGGCTCACCGGCACCAAGTACGGCTGCGGCATCGGTGTCTGTGGCTCCTGCACGGTGCACATCGACGGCGCGGCGGTCCGCGCCTGCACGCTGCCCATCGCGGAGGTCAACGAGGGCCAGGAGATCGTCACCATCGAGGGCCTCTCTGCGAGCAACGACCATCCCCTGCAACAGGCTTGGGCGGAGCTGGATGTGCCCCAGTGCGGCTACTGCCAGCCGGGTATCATCATGACGGCCGCGGCCCTGCTCGCCGAGAACCCCGACCCGTCGGACGCCGACATCGACGCCGCGGTAACCAATATCTGCCGCTGCGGCACCTTCAACCGCGTGCGCCGCGGCATCCACCTGGCGGCAACGATGAAGAAGAACGGGGGTGCGTCATGAGCAATGCGCCCATCAAGGTCTCACGGCGGGACTTCATCATCCGCAGTACACAAGCCGGCACTGCCTTCGCGTTGGGATTGTCCCTGCCGGGGCTCGGCAGCGGCGCCGTCGCCGCCGAAGGCCCAGCCGGCGCCGACAACTCCCACACCGAGACCCCGGAGGTCAATGCCTGGGTGGTCATCGAGCCCGATGACACCGTGATCATCCGCATCGCCCGCTCGGAAATGGGCCAGGGCACCCTCACTGGCTTGGCGCAGCTGGTGGCGGAGGAGCTCATGTGCGATTGGTCCAAGGTCACCACCGAGTATCCCACCCCCGGTGAGAACCTGAAGCGTGACCGGGTCTGGGGCAGCTTCTCCACCGGCGGCAGCCGCGGCATCCGCGAGAGCCACGACTATGTGCGCAAGGGCGGGGCCGTCGCGCGGCAGATGCTGATCCAGGCCGCCGCAGAGGCCTGGGACGTGCCGATGGACGAATGCACCGCGGCGAACAGCGTTATCACGCATGGCCCGACGGGCCGCACCACCACCTACGGCAAGGTGGCGAGCGCGGCCGCGGAGCTCTGGCCGCCGGAGCATGTGGCACTCAAAGACCCGGACGACTGGACGCTCATCGGCAAGCCCGTCAAGCGCCTGGACACCCTGGACAAGCTGAACGGCAAGCAGGTGTTCGGGGCGGACCTCAAGCTGCCCGGCATGCTCAACGCCGCCATCAAGGCCTGCCCCGTGTTCACCGGTAAGCTCAGCTCCTTCGACGACGCGGCAGTGCGCGATAAGCCCGGCGTGCGCGCGGTGGTGGCGGTCGGCGAGAACGCCGTCGCCGTGGTCGCGGAGACTTGGTGGCAGGCCAAGACTGCCCTGGATGCGCTCCCCATCACTTGGGACAAGGGCGAGCATGCCGATCTGAGCAGCGCCGACATCGACGCGATGCTCGATGCCGGTCTCACCTCCAGCGAGCAGGTGTTCGTCGGCAACGCGGCGGGCAATGCCGAGCAAGGCCTCGCCGGCGCGGCCAAGACCATCGAGGCCGTCTATGCCTACCCTTACCAGAACCACGCCACCATGGAGCCCATGAACGCCACGGCGGTATGGACGCCAGAGCGCTGCGAGGTCTGGTGTCCAACGCAGGACGGCATGGCCGCGTTGGAGGCCGCAGCCGACGCGGCCGGACTGCCCATCGACCGGTGCGACGTTCACAAGATCCATTTGGGCGGCGGCTTTGGCCGGCGCGGGGCCTTTCACGACTTCGTCACCCAGGCCGTCACCATCGCCAAGCAACTGCCGGGTACGCCCGTGAAGCTCCTCTGGACCCGCGAAGAGGACATGGCGCATGGCCACTACCACCCGGTCACCAAGTGCAAGCTCGTGGGCGGCTTGGATGAGAACGGCGGCCTGACCGCGCTGCACGTGCGCATCTCCGGTCAGTCCATCCTCGCCGCAGTGCGCCCGCAATGGATGGGCGATGACGGCGCCGACCCGGTGACCTTCCAGGGCTTCCACGCGGACGGCGACCACGCCATCAGCTACTCGGTACCGAACCTGCTGGTGGAGCATGCCATGCGCAACCCACCGGTACCCCCCGGCTTCTGGCGGGGCGTGAATATCAACCAGAACGCCATCTACCTGGAGTGCTTCATCGACGAGCTGGCCCATGCCGCGGGTAAGGACCCGCTGGACTTCCGCCGCAAGCTCATGGCCGAGCACCCAAAGAGCTTGGCAGTGCTGGAGGCCGTCGCCGACAGGATCGGCTGGGGCAAGCCCGCCGCTGACGGCGTCCACCGCGGCCTCGCGGTGGTCAAGACCTTCGGCAGCTATGTGGCGGCCTGCGCGGAGGTGTCTGTGGACGGCGGCAAGGTCAAGGTCCATCGCATCGTCGCCGCCACAGACCCGGGCTATGCCGTTAACCCGCAGCAGATCGAGGCGCAGGTGGAGGGCTCCTTCGTCTATGGCCTGTCGGCGCTGTTCCACGGCGAATGCACGCTCGAGAACGGCGCCGTCGTGCAGAGCAACTTCCACGACTATCCTTCTATGCAGATCAAGGATATGCCGCAGGTCGAGGTCATCGTCATGCCCTCCGGCGACTTCTGGGGCGGCATCGGTGAGCCCACCATCGCCGTGGCCGCACCGGCGGTGCTGAACGCCGTCTTCGCCGCCACGGGCAAGCGGGTCCGCCGTGTGCCTTTGAAGTACGCGGAGCTGAGCTAGCCGCGCGACCGCGACACCCACACCGCCGCCCCCTGCGGGCAGTGGGCGCTCTTCGCCGCCGCGGCCACCCGGCAGTAACTCACCCCTAATCACCCTTGCCCGAGACGAGCAACTCCCGCGTCATCGTCGGCCTCTCCGGCGGCGTCGACTCCGCCGTCGCGGCGCATCTGCTGCGTGAGCAGGGCTATGCCGTCGAAGGCCTGTTCATGAAGAACTGGGAAGAGGACGACGCGCCTGGGCTTTGCTCGGCCGCCGAGGACCTGGCCGACGCCCAGGCGGCAGCGGACAGGCTCGGCATACCCCTGCGCACCGTGAACTTTGCGGGCGAGTATTGGGACCGTGTATTCGAGACATTCCTCGCCGAATACCGCGCGCTGCGCACACCAAACCCCGACGTCCTCTGCAACAGCGAGATCAAGTTCCGCGCCTTCCTGGACCATGCGCTGGACCTGGGCGCGGACTGGATCGCCACCGGCCACTACGCCCGGGTTGCGCATGGCGCGCTCGGCAGCCGGCTCAAGCTCGCCCGGGACGCAAACAAGGACCAGACCTACTTCCTACACCGCTTGACGCAGGCGCAGCTAGCGCATGCGTTGTTCCCGCTCGCAGACCTGACCAAGCAGGAGGTGCGCATGCTCGCGCGTCGGCTTGGCCTCGAGAACGCGGAAAAAAAGGACAGCACGGGCATCTGCTTCATCGGCGAGCGGCGCTTCGCGGACTTCCTGGCCCGCTGGCTGCCGGACGACCCTGGGCCCATCGAGACCGCGGAGGGCAAGGTCCTCGGCGAGCATCGGGGGCTTGCCTGGTACACCATCGGCCAACGCTCCGGCCTCGGCATCGGCGGCGTGCGCGACGCGGCCGAGGCGCCCTGGTTCGTTGCGGCCAAGGACGCCGCCCGCAACACCCTCATTGTCGTACAAGGGAGCGAGCATCCCCTGCTCTACGCCGACGGGCTGCGTGGGGAGCAGCTGCACTGGATTGCGGCCTCGGCGCCGGTGCCGCCAGAGCAGCTACCGTTCACCTGCCTGTGTCGGTTGCGCCATCGCCAACCGCTGCAGCCCTGCGCCCTGGTCGAGTACGATAGCGGTCACTGTCGGGTCACTTTCGCGCATCGCCAGCGGGCGGTCACGCCGGGTCAGTCGGTGGTCTTCTACCAGGGTGATACCTGCCTAGGCGGCGCGGTGATCACCTCCTCGGCCTGATCGCCTCCAGCGTCGGCTCATTTGGAGGCCAGCGACGGCGATAGCGATTTGTCCGCTCCTGAGCCCCCATATCCCCTCGACACACGCTCCGTCCCACTCGCCACTCGCCACATAAGATGGAACACACCGACCAAGACCGCCTTATCGCCCTCGCCGGCCTGCATCAGGCAGCGTACTGCGTACAGCGCATCGCCAACCGCGGCAGCGTCGACACGGCGCAGATGGAGCCCTGCATCTACAGCCTGTTCCAGATCGACGCCGAGGACGTGCCTTCGGTGTATGGCGAGCCCGGCGCAGTGGCGACGGGTGCTCGCCAAGTGGTGGCTCAGCTCACCGGGGAGCCGGCGCGGGAAATGGAGCTCACCCGCTACGTCATCGCCCTGATGCGCCACGAGCGCAACCTCGCCGGGCGCCGCAAGATGCAGCAGGAAATCGCCCGCCGCGTGCAGGGCGCAGCTGCCGCCCGCGGTGATCTACCGCTGCTCGATCGGGAGGTGCTGGCCGGTCTCGCCGGCATCTATCAGGACACCATCAGCAAGCTCACGCCGCGGATCATCGTCCGCGGCAACCCGCTCTATCTGCAGAACCCGGACAACCAAGACCGTATCCGCGCCCTGCTTCTCGCCGGCATCCGCGCTGCCCTCCTCTGGCGCCAGTGCGGGGGCACCCGCTGGCAGGTGCTGCTCGGGCGGCGCAAGATGCTGGACGCCGCCCGCGCCTATCTGCGCGATACCGAGAGCGTCTGACTGCGGGTCACCGCTCACAGCCGCTCGCGCCTTGAGTCACCAGTCCTCCACCACGGCGACTACAACGCCTGGATTGCCGGGCAGCTCCTCTCCTGCAAGCGGATCGCATGGACGACATCGACGCCAGGGCCAGGGGCAGGAACCGGCGTGACACCATCCTCGGGCAACGCGTCCGGATTGCGATACTGTCTGAGGACCGCCCCGGCTCGTCCTATATGTCCGACAAGATTTCGGCAACCAGGTGGATGATGCCTGACAGTGCCTCGACTTGACTCTGATCCGGGCGGGAGGGGCTCGGGAGCTCGGCGCAGAGACGACGAACTCCCGGTCGTCCTCCGAAGTCGGCGTACCCGGGAGC
>NZ_JAIFKJ010000088.1 GCF_019695415.1 Thiohalocapsa sp. | reverse complement strand
TCTGGGTACGGCCGTTCGGGCGGCTGATTTACCTGATGCCGCCTTTCATCATCAGCTTAGAGCAGCTCACGCACCTCTGTACTGCCATCCGCGACGTGGTCACCGATCTTGCCCTGGACCGTATCCACCAAAGCTCTGACCAACATCGGTGACAGCATATTCATCTCGACTCCCGAATCCGTCATGGTGAGCGCGGACGCATGGGCGAGTCGCCAGCGCGCACATCAGCCTGGACTCAGGGCCCCTGGTGCCAAACGGAGTTGGTGGCGGCAACCTCAACCGGCACACTGAGTCGCCGCCACACCAATCCCCCACGATCAGGCACCCGAAGGGCTCGTTGGCGAAACTGGGTACCACTGAGCCGATTCGCCCGGAGATCGATTAGCCACTAGAGCAGTAAACGCCTGAGCAACGAAAAAGGGAAACCCTCATTGACACGTGACGAAAACCGTCAACTTCGGCCATACTGTTGCAGCCGCAAAGGCTCAGCAACAGCGCCGAGACGGATCCTTCCGTGAACCCAGAACGCGATTGCTCGCAAACGCAACTGGTTATGCCGGGAGACCAACGGGGCATCAGCTCATCCGTCGCCTGCTGTTCGCAGACTGGGACCATCAGGGCCTGGGGGCTAGGCTCTTGGAAGCCTCATTCACTGGGCTCACAGAGCCGAAACATGCGGCAGCCCGTTGGTCGACCGCTTCCAACTTGACTCTGGAGCAAAACCATGAAGAAACAGGAACACGGCTTCACGCTCATCGAACTGATGATCGTCGTCGCCATTATCGGCATTCTCGCTGCCATCGCCATCCCTTCCTATCTGGACTATACAGCCAAGGCTAGGATGTCCGAGGCGATCCTCGCCGCAAGCGTTGGTAAGACCGCAGTGGCAGAGACCTATCAGACGAACTCGTCATCTGCGCCGGAAGCTGGTAACTGGGGATTTGAAAGCGCCGAGGAAGCAGGACTCACGGGCATTGTCGAAGCCGTCGGAAGCGATGCAGACGGCGGCATCGTTGTAGCTATCGCGGATGAATCCGTGACCGGCGACAATACGGACTGGGAAATTGCCCTGGTACCCGCGGACTCAAGTGGGGAGGCGATGACCTGGGATGACGACGCTGGTAGTAATGTCAGTCAGTGGCTCTGCGGACCCAACAACGATTCGATTCCTGTGAAGTATCTGCCCGCATCTTGCCGGGAGACGGTCGGGGTTACAGCAGCATACGCCGCAGACGCTGCAGACGCTGACTAATTGATTGAGCGACTATGGTGGCGACGGTTATTGATAAGGACCCGAGGGTGAGGACCGCACGGCTTGGCCGAAGGAAGGCCGCTCCCTCGGGGCGGCAATCCGCCGTTGGCGCGGCGGTCGTTCCCTCATTGCGCCTTTTGGCTGTGTCGCTGTCGCCGCCAGACGTCGCTCACCCAGGTGCTGCGTGGCCTCCGCGGCAGACAGCTGTCGCTCCGTAAACGCGACGGAGATTACACGCCGCTGGGCTTGGGCTTGTCGCGCCCCGGCGGATCGCTCTGAACCGCTGGCCTCGCCTTTGGTTTCGGCCCCGGTTTTTTGCGTTTGAGCGTGCGGCCGAGGCGGATCTCCAAGGTCTGCAAAAAGCTATCCTGCCCCAGCGGCCGGCCGGTGCGCATGTGGGCGTGGAGCTGTGCAGCGAAGGGATCCTCGTCCGGTTCGGCAAGGATAACGTGCCACTGCTGGGCGCGGTCCAATAGGGGCTGCACCGCCACCAGCTCGTCATCGCGCCCTGCCAGGTGTGCCCGGGCGCTGGACCAAGGCCAGTCCTCCGCGCGCTCGCAGAGCCCCGCCCGCACCGGGTTGCGCTCGATATAACGGGCGGCCGAGATCAGGTGCTCCTCGTCCATGACGAAGGAATGGAAGCGCTCCTGCCAGAGGTGACCACGCCAATCGTTGCGGCTGTTGATGCGGCGGGTGTAGCGGCGATGCGTCTCCGCCACCGCGCAGCGCAGGCCGTCCTCGTGGTCCGGCACCAGGATCAGGTGTACGTGATTCGGCATCAGGCAGTAGGCCCAGATACGCGTACCACAGCCGGCGGCATGGGTGGCCATTAGATGGCGGTAGGCCCTGTAGTCGTCATCGTCGAAGAAGGTCTGCTGGCCGCGATTGCCGCGCTGCGTGATGTGATGCGGCAGGCCGGGAACGACGACCCTGGCGATTCTGGCCATGAGCTCTCGAATGGGTGGGCGGGTGCGGAAGATAAGTATACTGTCCCCTTTGGGCGGAAGCAATTTCGGGGACGGTAGACATGCCGGTGCAGAACGACGAAGTATCCCGCCACTGGTGTATCGCCAGGCCTCGCTGGCATGATGCTTGGACGAAATCGGCAGACAGAGGAGAAGACCTTGAGCCACCGCCTCGCCGACGAGCTCGGCCTCGACGACGGTCTGATCTACCTAAACCACGCCGCCATCGCTCCCTGGCCGAGGCGGACGGTGGCCGCCGTGCAGGGCTTCGCCGCCGGCTGCGGCAGCCGGGGCTCGCAGGACTATCCGCACTGGCAGGCGACGGAGCAACGGCTGCGGCTGCGCCTGGCCGAGCTCATCGGTGCTGCGGCGCCGGAGGATATCGCACTCGCCAAGAGCACGTCTGAGGCGTTGTCCTTTGTCGCCCAGGGCATCGACTGGCAGCCCGGCGACAACATCGTCGGCATCGAGCAGGAGTTCCCGTCCAACCGCATCGTTTGGGAGGCGCTCGGGGAGCAAGGCGTCGAGTACCGCCGGCTCGACCTCACGGGCAGCACCGATCCGGAAGCTGACCTGCTAGCCCTATGCGACCAGCGCACGCGGCTCTGCGCCGTAAGCTGGGTACAGTACGCCACCGGCCTGCGGCTGGATCTGGTCCGGCTCGGCGAAGGTCTACGCGAGCGCGGCGTGCTGTTTTGCGTCGACGGTATCCAGGGTCTCGGTGCCCTGCCCTTCAGCCTCGCCGACGTGCCGGCGGATTTTGTCGCTGCAGACGGGCACAAGTGGATGCTGGGGCCGGAGGGGCTGGCCCTGTTCTGGGTGCGCCCGACGCTGCGGGGGTCGTTGCGGCTTACCCAGCACGGCTGGCATATGGTGGAAGACATGGGCAACTTCGGCCGCAAGGACTGGCAGCCTGCCGCCAGCGCCCGACGCTTCGAGAGCGGCAGCCCGAACATGCTCGGCATCCATGCGCTTGATGCCAGTCTGTCCCTATTGCTTGAGGCGGGTCTGGATGCCGTCTCCAGCGCCATCGCCGAGCGCATTGCACGGCTGGTGGAGCTGGTGGACAGCCACGGTCTGGAGCTGCTGAGCCCTAGGATGCCCGCAAAGCGCGCCGGCATCGTCACCTTCCGCGTGCCAGAGGTGGATAATCAAATGCTGTATCGCGCGCTCATGCAGCGCGGGCTCATGTGCGCGAGCCGCGGCGGGGGCTTACGCTTCTCGCCGCATGCCTGGACACCACCGGAACAGCTCCAGCAGGCGATGGGGCTGACGCTCGACACGGCGGCCCTACTCCGTCCGAGCTGACCGATTCATGGCCTTCGGGCGCGCCGCGAGCCCCGTTACCACCACCATAGAGCAAGCGCACCCCAAGGCTGCGCCACCGTGAGGAGACCACACATGTTCGAGGCAACCAAGGTCGGGCGCTCCGTCAGCAAAGAGGCGTTCAAGGCTCAGCGCGACGAGCTCCGCACCGAGCTGCTGGAAGCCCAGCGACGGCTGCGGGAGAGCAACATTTCCGTCATCGTCATCGTCTCCGGTGTGGAGGCAGCCGGCAAGGGCGAGGTCGTCAACCGACTGAACGAGTGGCTGGACACCCGCGGCGTGCAGACCTTCGCCTTCTGGGAGATGAGCGACGAAGAGCGCGAGCGCCCACGCTACTGGCGCTTTTGGCGGGCGCTGCCGCCGCGCGGCGAGATCGGCATCCTGTTCGGGAGCTGGTACCTGGGCCCCATCGAACAGCGCTTCCAGGGCCATTGCGACGATGCCGCGCTGGATGCGGAGCTCGCGCGCATCGTGGACTTCGAGCGCATGCTGACGCAGGACGACGCGCTCATCGTCAAATTCTGGTTCCACCTGAGCGAGAAGGACCAGAAAAAGCGCTTAAAGGAACTCTCCCGCGACGACCGCAGCCGGTGGAAGATGCTGCCGGAAAAATCCAAATTCTCCGAGCAGTATCAGCTCTTCGAGCATGTGGCCGAGCGCGTCATCCGTCAGTCCGACCGCGGTATCGCCCCCTGGTACCTGGTGGAGGCGGAGGATACCCGCTACCGCGACCTCACCGTCGGCAAGACCCTGCTGCAAGCCATTCACGCCCGGCTCGGCCAACAGAAGGTGGTGACTGAGCCGGCCACACCGTCGGATCCGCTGCAGCTGCCGGATTCCGAGAGCGCCCAGGTAACGCTGCTCGACCAGCTGGACCTGAGCCAGTCGCTGGAGAAGGACGCTTACAAGGAGCAGCTCAAGCGGCTCCAGGCGGAGGTCAACGAGCTCGCCTGGACCGCTTACAAGAAGCGCCGCACCACGGTGCTGGTGTTCGAGGGCGTGGACGCCGGCGGCAAGGGCGGCGCCATCCGCCGCATCACCCAGGCCGTGGACGCCCGCCTATACCGCACCATTCCGGTGGCGGCCCCCACGGACGAGGAGAAGGCCCACCACTACCTGTGGCGCTTCTGGCGTCACATCCCCCGCGCCGGGCACATGATCATCTACGACCGCTCCTGGTACGGCCGGGTGCTGGTGGAGCGGGTCGAGGGCTTCGCCACCGAGGCGGAATGGCGCCGCGCCTACAGCGAAATCAACGACTTCGAGGAGCAGTTGGTGGAGAACGGCGCGATCCTAATGAAATTTTGGCTGCAGGTGAGCGACGAAGAGCAGCTCCAGCGCTTCAAGGACCGCGAGGACACGCCTTACAAGCGCTACAAGATCACCGATGAGGACTGGCGCAACCGCGAGAAGTGGCCGGAGTATAAGGCCGCCGTCAACGAGATGGTTGCCCGTACCAGCACCGAATACGCTCCCTGGACCCTGGTGGAAGGCGACGACAAGCTCTTCGCCCGCGTCAAGGTCCTGCAAACCGTCTGCGACGGCATGCGCGAGGGGCTCAAGAAAAAGCGGGGCGAGATCGGGACCGGTGTCGTACGGTGTGGGGATCTGCTGCGGGCGGAGGACGGCTGAGGGCGCCCCCAGGCAGGGCCGACATGAGGTGCCCAACGGCCGCGGTGCACGGCCGATGTGCAGGGGGTGGTGCCACAGTGCTGGCGCGGGACGTTCAAATCGACCAACTTGTTGTTAGTTGGACGCGATTACGGGTTCCCCGAATAGGCGAAAGTAATTCTCCGCCGTCAGTTCCGCGACGGCCTCGGCGCTCATGCCTCGCAGCTCGCCGATCTTCTCCGCGACGTGACGGACATACTTCGGCTCGTTCTTCTTGCCGCGGTGCGGGACAGGGGCGAGGTAGGGGGAGTCGGTCTCGATGAGCAGGCGCTCCAGCGGAACGCGGCGGGCGACCTCCCGCAGGGACTCGGCGCTCTTGAAGGTGACGATGCCGGAGAAGGAGATGTAGAAACCAAGCTCCAGGGCCTGCGCTGCCATGTCCCAGGTCTCGGTGAAGCAGTGCATGACGCCGCCGGCTTGATCGGCGCCGGCTTCGCGCATGATGGCGATGGTGTCGTCGCGCGCGTCGCGGGTGTGGATGATGAGTGGGCGCCGGCTCTGCCGGCCGGCGGCGATGTGCACGCGAAAGCGCTCACGCTGCCAGTCGAGGTCACCTTGGTTGTAGTGGTAGTCGAGGCCGGTTTCGCCGATGGCCACCGCGCCGGTGCTGTCTGCGAGCCGCACCAGCTCGTCCACGGTGGGCTCGCGGGTGTTCTGCTCGTTGGGATGCACGCCGACGGAAATGGACACATCCGGCTGGCCTGCGACCTTGGCGCGCATCGCGTCGAAGCCTTCGAGGTCGATGCAGACGCACAGCATGTGGCGCACACCGCTGTCGCGCGTGGCGTCCATGAGTTCCGCGAAGTGCCCGCCATAGGGCGTCAGGTCCACGCGGTCTAGGTGGCAATGAGAGTCGACGAGCATGACTTACATGGTGTGGGTGGGGCGCTCGGCTTCCAAACCGCCGTCGAGATACGCTTCAATCTTGCGGCGGGCGTCGCCCTTGTCCTGGTCACTGAATTGGATCCCGATACCGATCTGCCTGTTACCCTCCGCTCCCACTGGGGTGATCCAGACGACCGTGCCGGCCACCGGAATGCGCTCCTTCTCGTCCAGGAGTTGCAACAGCAGAAAGAGCTCGTCGCCGAGGCTGTAGGGGGTTGACGTGGGAATGAAGAGCCCGCCATTGCGCACATAGGGCATGTAGGCGGCGTGGAGGGCCTGCGTGTCCTTGATGGCTAAGCTTAGGATGCGCTGGCGGCCGCTTCGGGGTTCGGAGTCCATCAGGTAGAAACAGGCAGTCGGACGCCGGGTTGTGGGCTGCAGCAGATTGTCGGCCGGCGTGGCCCTTCTGTCAGTCGGGCTTCAACGCGTGGTCCGGGTGAGTGCCGCCCAGCGCAGCAGCAGGGATTCGAACAGCAACTGCTTGTTGACCGTCGACTTTGCCTCGGCACGTGCGGCGTACAGCTGCTGGAGGAAGCGGTGTGCCGCTGCCGGGCTGATCCCCGGGGCAATGGCTGCCAGCTGCCCGCGCCGGTCCGGATTGCTCAGGTGCGCGGCATCGGGGTCCACCTGGAGCCGCAGCTGATCGCTCACCCATCCCGTCAGCCAGCCCAATACTAGCCCCGGCTCCAGCGACTGCCAAGCCTTGGCGACGGCCAGCGGGTCTACCCTACCCTGGCTCAGCTGCAGGAAGGCATCGAGGCACCGGTCTCGGCCACCGAGATCGGCCTCGGACGCCAGCGCCAGGGCGCGTAACGGTGCGCCATGGGCGAGGGTGAGCAGACGCTCGGCATCGGCACCGTCGGCCCCGCTCTCGCCCAGCTTGCCTTGCAACCACGCCAGCGCCGATGCTGCGGGCGGCACGGACTGCGCCAGATGCTGGCAGCGACTTCGGACGGTGGCCGGCAGGTTGCCCGGCGTCTCGGCCACCAACAGCCATAGGGTTGCGGACGCCGGCTCCTCCAAGGTCTTGAGCAGGCTGTTGGCCGCCACGTTGTTCATGGCATCCGCAGGCGCGATGCGGTAGACGGAACGCCGGCCACGGCTGGAGGTCATGGTCTGGCTGCCGCAGAGGGCACGCACCTGGTCCACCTTGATTTCGCCGGTTTTGGTGTCCGCATCGGGCGCCAGACGGGTGAGGTCCGGATGGCTGCCCGCGGCGAGGAGGTGACATTCATCGCAGTGGCCGCAGGGCAGGCCGTCCGCCTTGGGCTCGGCGCAGAGGAGCGCCGCGCCGATCAAGTCCGCAAAGCGGCGTTTGCCGATGCCCACCGGGCCATGGAGGAGGAGCGCATGGCCCAGACGGTCCGCTCCCAGTGCGGATTGCACAGCCTTCCACTGGGCCTGCTGCCAGGGCAGCGGCGACAGCGGGACCGGATCTGACAGGATCATCCGCCGGCACCCTGCCCTGCCTGCGCCCGCACCAAATGGGCGCGGACGGCGGCGACGCTATCGGCCGCAACGGCTTCGGGCTCGCGCCCGGCATCGATGGTGAGCATCCGCGCGGGCTCGAGGGCGGCGCGGGCAAGGTAGGCCTCACGCACGCGCTCGAAGAACTGGACCTGTTCGGATTCGAAGCGGTCCGGCGCGGAGCGTCCACGTGCGCGGGCGAGACCGACCTCCGCCGGCAGGTCGAACAGTAGGGTGAGGTCTGGGCGGTGATCCCTCTGCACCAGTTGCTCAAGCGTTGCGATGTGTTCCACGGGCAGGCCGCGGCCACCACCCTGGTAGGCGTAAGTGGCGTCGGTGAACCGGTCGCAAACGACCCAGGTCCCGGCGCCCAGGGCCGGAAGGATGCGTCGATGCAGGTGCTCGGCGCGCGCCGCGAACATGAGCAGCAGCTCGGTGTCGGCGTGCATACCGACATTCGCCGGGTCCAGCAGGAGCGTGCGGATGCGCTCGGCGATGTCTGAGCCGCCAGGCTCGCGGGTGACGATGACTTGGAGTCCGGCCTCGCGCAGGCAGCCGGCCACGACGTCGCGCTGGGTCGTCTTGCCGGCGCCTTCGATACCCTCGAGGGTGATGAAATGGCCGCGCATGAGGCTGGCGGTGCGGGTGCGTATCGGAGTCGGCGCCCACGCCCCGTCAGGCGTCGGTGGCGGCCGTCTCAGGCTCGTCGTCCGGTACCTCAGCGGCGTCCCCGACTTCGTCGTCGCGCAGGTCCGCACAGGGCTGGTTCAGCTGATAGTGCCGTACAGCGCAATTGTGCTCGTCGAGGGTGGCGGAGAAATAATGGCTGCCGTCGCCGCGGGCGACGAAGAAGAGCTCGTCACCGTCCGCCGGGTGCAATACGGCGTGGATGGCCTCGCGTCCGGGGAGTGCAATTGGCGTCGGCGGCAGGGCCGGGATGACATAGGTGTTGTACGGCGTCTCCCGGCGAAGATGCTCGCGGGTGATGTCACCGTCGAACTCATCTCCGAGTCCATAAATGACCGTCGGGTCGGTTTGGAGCTTCATACCCTGCTCGAGCCGGCGAGTGAAGACGCCAGCGATGCGCGGGCGCTCGCCGGCTTTGCCGGTTTCTTTCTCGACGATGGAGGCGAGGATGAGGGCCTCGTAGGGGGTCTCCACGGGCAGATCGTCGCTGCGCTCGGCCCATTCCTCTTTCAGCACTGTGCGCATGCGCTCGTGGGCTCGGGTCAGGATCTCGACATCACTGGTGTCACGCGCGAACAGATAGGTATCCGGAAACAGCCAGCCCTCCGGGTGCTCGGCATCGATGCCCAGACGAGCCGCGAGCTCAGCGTCGGACAGCCCATCGAGCTGTATGTGGAACACGCCTACCTCGCCGATGGCCGCAAGGGCCTCGCGAAAGGTCATGCCAGGGACAAAGGTCACGGGGAACTGGATCGACTTGCCGCTGGTTAGCAGCGCCAGCACCTGTTGCGGCGTCATGCCGGCCTCGATGGCGTACTCACCGGCCTTGAGGGCGTTCTGCTGCTCGGTCTCGTAGGCGTGCATGGTGAATAGGAAACGGCTCGGGATCCAGCCGCGATCGGCGAGGTCGTGGGCCACGCCGCGAATGGTGGCGCCCTCGCGCACACGGTAGACCACCTGTTCCTGGTCCAGCGTTACGGGCGCCGCGAGGAAGTCTTGGTAAAGGGTCCAGCCGCCCCAGGCGGCGGCGCCGCCGGCGATGACCAGCACCAGCAATGTAGAAAGAATGGTCTTCACGGATGAGTCTCCGGTTCGAGCGCGATCTGCCGCACCCGTTCAATCAGCTCCGTCGGCAGTGCCTCGGTGCTGTACCCATGAGCCTGGAGCGAGGCCACCGGGACGACGCCGAGTAAGGCATTGCTGATCAGCAGCCCCCGTGCCGCGAACAGATCGGCCGGTCGCAGTACCCGCTCGGCGAACGGAATGCCAAGGTCCTGGGCGCAATCCTGCATGACGCTGCGCACGGTGCCGGCGACCCCGCACCGGGTAAGCGGCGGCGTGGCAATGCCGGCATCATCCAGCGCATAGATATTGGACATAGTGCCGCAGATTACGTGGCCCTGTGCGTTGCACATGAGCCCATCCAGCGTTCGCGGGTCCGACCACTCGGCCCGCGCCAGCACCTGCTCCAGCCGATTGAGGTGCTTGATGCCTGCAAGGCGTGCATTTTCCCCAAGCCGCGTCGCACAAAGTGTCAGCCGAACGCCGGCTTCTGCCCTATTCGTCGTTGTCGGGAGGCCAGCAGCGAAGGACAGGATGCGTCTCGGCCTCGGCGCCGCCGGCGGGGCATAGCCCCGTGGCCCGCTACCGCGGGTGATCGTCAGCTTGAGCACGCCGTCCGTCGCGGCAGCTCGCGCAAGCAGATCATCACGCTCCGCGGCGAGTAGCTCCGGGTTCGGCTTGGGGATACCGAGACGCTCACACCCGGCTGCCAGTCGCGCCAGGTGACGGCCCCAAAGGCAAGATTGACCCCGGCGGACCGCGATCGTTTCGAACAGCCCATCGCCGTACTGGAGTCCCCGGTCGCTGACCGGCAGGCAGTCATCAGGGCGACCATCGATAAGCGTCACGCGTTCGGCCATGGTGCTCAGGCACCTGCGCCGGACCGTGCGTCGCCGGTCGCTACACGCGTTTGAAGATGAGCGTGCCGTTGGTACCGCCGAAACCAAAGGAATTGCTGAGCGCATGCTCGATGCGCATTGGCCGCGCCTGGTTCGGCACGTAGTCCAGGTCGCACTCTGGGTCCGGCGTCTGATAGTTAATGGTGGGCGGTGCCACCTGATCGCGGATCGCCAGCACACTGAAAATGGCCTCTGCCCCACCGGCGGCGCCCAGCATGTGTCCGGTCATGGATTTGGTGGAGCTGACCGCCAACTTGTAGGCGTGATCACCAAAGGCGAGCTTGATGCCTTTGGTCTCGGCGATGTCGCCTGCAGGGGTGGAGGTGCCGTGGGCGTTGATATAGTCGATCGCGTCTGGCCCAATGCCGGCATCCGCCATGGCGAGCCGCATGCAGTCCGCCGCGCCGGCGCCGTCTTCGGACGGCGCCGTCATGTGATAGGCATCGGAATTCATGCCGATTCCGACAATCTCTGCGAGGATAGGGGCGCCGCGCGCCGCAGCGCGTTCGTATTCCTCCAGCACCATGACACCTGCCCCATCGCTCAGCACGAAGCCGTCGCGATCTTTGTCGAAGGGTCGGCTCGCGCCTTCGGGGTCATCGTTGCGGGTGGACAGCGCCCGGGCGGCCGCAAAGCCACCGAGTCCTACCGGCGAAGTGGCCATCTCGGCACCGCCGGCGAGCATGGCGTCGACAACGCCGTGCCGGATCATGTACGCGGCCTCGCCGATGTTATGGGTCGCCGTGCTGCAAGCGGAGACGATAGAGAAATTTGGCCCCTTCAGCCCATACTTAATGGACAGATCACCGGCGACCATGTTGACGATGTTGGCCGGGACGAAGAAGGGCGAGATCTTGCGCGGCCCGCCGGCAGCGTAGGCGGCGTAATTGTTCTCGATGCCCGTGATCCCGCCGATGCCGGAGCCGATGGCCACGCCGATGCGCTTGCGGGTCTCGTCGTTGATGGGCAGCCCTGATGCTTCGATGGCCTGGATACCCGCGGCCATGCCGTAATGGATGAAGGCATCCATTTTTCGAGCATCCTTTTTCGAGATGTACTGCGTCACATCGAACCCGTAAATTGGGCCGCCGAAGCGCGTGCTGAAGGGCTCGACGTCGAAATGTGTGATGGGCTGGATACCGCTGCGTCCTGCCAGGATATTCTCCCAGGCGGAGGGGATGTCCAGTCCGACGGGCGCCACGATGCCGACGCCCGTGACGACGACCCTTCTACCGCTCATGCTTCACCTCGCAAAGACCTGTCGAGGGTGACTCACACCTCCGACACCGCCTGCTCTGCCCTGACGCTCTACGCCCCGGGCCGGCGGCGCGTGCCGACGTATCCATTGGCCAAAGCCCGGCGGGAGCCCCACCAGGGAAAGCTGACCCATGCTCAGTTCAGGTGCTCGTTGATGTAGTCGATGGCCTGCTTCACCGTGGTGATGTTCTCGGCGTCTTCGTCCGGGATTTCGGTGTCGAACTCCTCCTCGAGGGCCATCACCAGCTCGACCGTGTCCAGGGAATCCGCACCGAGGTCATCGACGAAGGAGGCCTCCAGCGTGACCTCTTCTTCTTTGACGCCGAGTTGCTCGACGACGATCTTCGTGACTCGATCTTGAACGCTGCTCATCTGTTGATTCCTCGTGCCCTGTCTGGCTTAACGTGTGTGGGCCGCGTGGCCACGCGACCGCAGTATTTTAGTGACAAATCGGTGCCGATAAAAGCTCGAAAGGGAATTAAGAATTTTCTTCAAGCTTCTGAAGGAATCCCACTTTTATCAGCGGGTCTCACGCCATATACATGCCGCCGTTGACATGCAGGGTCTCGCCTGTGATGTACCCCGCCCCCGGTGATGCGAGGAATACCACCGCCGCGGCCACCTCTTCCGCGGCGCCAAGGCGGTTCAGCGGAATGGACGCCAGCAGCGCATCGCGCTGCGCATCGGCCAGAGCGCGGGTCATGTCCGTGTCGATGAACCCGGGCGCCACGCAATTGGCGGTGATCCCGCGAGCGCCCACCTCCCGCGCTAGGGATTTGGTGAAGCCGATCATGCCCGCCTTGGCTGCGGCGTAATTGGCTTGGCCGGCGTTGCCCGTGGCGGCCACCACCGAGGCGATGTTGATGATGCGTCCCTTTCGTGCCTTGGTCATTGGCCTGAGACAAGCCTTGGTGAGCCGATAGACCGAGGTCAGGTTGGTGCTGATGATGGCGTCCCAGTCCGCCTCCGGCATGCGCATCAGGAGTCCGTCGCGGGTGATGCCCGCGTTGTTCACCAAAACGCTTGGAGCGGCGTCGAAGGCCTCGGTCACCTGCGCGAGGCAGGCGTCAACGGAAGCAGGGTCGGTCACATCGAGCCGGACGCCGAGTACCCTGCGGCCGTCCGCCGCCAGCTCGTCGCGGATCCGCGCGGCACCGCCCTCGGTCGTGGCCGTTCCGGCCACAGCGGCGCCCTCTGCCAGCAGGGCCGCGGCGATGGCGCGGCCGATGCCGCGACTCGCCCCCGTCACCAATGCCACTTCACCGTCAAGCATCCGCCGTCACCTCCAGTGCATGGTCGAGCCCCGCCGGATCGAGCACGGGCAGGATCCTGATCGTCTTGTCGATGCGCTTGCCAAGCCCCGTTAAGACTTTACCGGGACCAGCCTCCAGCGCCGTGGTGATACCCATGCCGCGGAGCGCTTGGACGGTTTCCACCCAGCGCACCGGGCTGTAGATCTGCCTCGCCAGCAGTGTGCGGAGTTCCTGCACGTCTGCCGCCGTCGCCGCCGAGGCGTTATGCAGGAGTGGCACCGCGGGTAGACGCAAGGGCGTCGTCGCGAGCCGCTCGGCCAACTGCGCCGCGCTGTCCTGCATCAGCGCGCAGTGGGAGGGCACGCTCACCGCAAGTACGACCGCCCGCTTGGCGCCCGCGGCCTTGGCCGCCGCGGCGCCCCGCTCTACCGCGGCCTTATGACCGGCGATCACCACCTGGCCGGGCGCGTTGAAGTTCACGGGCTCGAGGACTTCGGTGCCGGCCTGCTCGGCGCAGACGGCGCGGACGCGGTCATCGTCGAGGCCGAGGATTGCCGCCATGGCACCCGTGCCCGCAGGCACCGCGTGCTGCATCAAGCGCGCCCGCTCGGCCACCAGGCCGACGGCATCCGAGAAGTCCAGCGCTCCGGCGCACACCAACGCGCTGTACTCGCCGAGGCTGTGCCCGGCAACAGCCGCCGGGACCGGGCCGCCGCGCGCCTGCCAGCAGCGCCAGACGGCGACACCGGCGCAGAGCATGGCTGGCTGCGTGATCTCGGTGCGATTCAACTCCTCCGCTGGACCCTCGGCAGCGATGGCCCAGAGATCGCGGCCAAGTACCTCGGATGCCTCGGCAAAGGTTGCGTGTACCTCAGCATGGACATCCGCCAAGTCCGCGAGCATGCCGACGGACTGGGATCCTTGGCCGGGGAAGAGTATGGCGAGGGTCGCTGCTGTCATACGCGAAGCGCGTGTTGCTGAGGGGTGGTCACGAGTCCGGCCGGCGAAGGTCAGTAGCGCAGCAGCACCGAGCCCCAGGTGAAGCCGCCACCGAAGGCCTCCATCAAGATCGTCTGGCCGCGCTGGATACGTCCGTCCCGCACGGCTTCATCGAAGGCCAGCGGCACGGACGCGGCAGACGTGTTGCCATGTCGGTCGACGGTGACGACGACCTGATCCATGGGCAGATCCAGCTTGCGGGCGGTGGCCTGGATGATGCGGAGATTTGCCTGATGCGGCACCAGCCAGTCGATGTCGGCGCGGCTCATGGCGTTGGCGCCCAACGTCTCGTCGACGATGCGACCGAGTGTGGTGACGGCCACCCGGAACACCTCATTGCCCTTCATTTCCATGTAGGGTGAGCCGTGGCTGCCGTTGCCGACGCCCGCGGGTACCTGCAGCAGCTCTCGATGGGCGCCGTCGGCGTGCAGGTGCGAAGAAATGATGCCGGGCGCATCAGCGGCACCGAGCACCACGGCGCCGGCGCCGTCACCGAAGAGCACGCAGGTGCCGCGATCCGTCCAGTCTATGATGCGGGAGATTGTCTCCGCCCCCACCACCAGTGCCTTGTGGGCGGCACCGGTACGGATGAATTTGTCGGCAACACCCAGTGCATAGATGAAGCCGGTGCAGACGGCCTGGATATCGAAGGCTGCACAGCCCCGAACCCCGAGGCGATGCTGCAGCAGACAAGCATTGCTCGGGAAGATCTGGTCCGGGGTGGTGGTCGCGACGATAATGAGGTCAATGTCTTCCGGGTCGACCTCGGCGGCCTCGATCGCGCGGCGGGCGGCACCCTCGGCCAGGTCGCCACAAGTCTCACCGTCGGCGGCAATGCGCCGCTCGGCGATACCAGTGCGCTCGCGAATCCAGGCATCGGTGGTATCGACCATGCGCTCGAGGTCCTGATTCGTCAGAACCTTCTCCGGCAGGTAACCGCCGGTGCCGAGGATGCGGGCGTAGGCCGTCATGCGCTCGCCCGCACCGGCGCCGGGGTGAGGTGGGCCCCTACCTCGTGCTCGATCCGCGCGATGACCCGCGCGTTGATCTCGTGCTTTGCGATGTGGATTGCGTTCTCGAATGCCTTGGCGTCGGCGCCGCCGTGGCTCTTGACAACGATGCCGCGCAGGCCCAGCAGGCTCGCGCCGTTATAGCGTCTCGGATCGGCCTCTTCCTTGAAAGCCTTCAGCGTAGGCAGAGCCAGAAGCCCGGCCAGCCGGGACCAGAGGTTCCTCTGGAAGTGGCTGCGCAGCATATGGGACACCAGCTTGGCGACACCCTCGCTGGATTTGAGGGCGACATTGCCGACGAAGCCGTCGGCCACGACCACGTCGACGGACCCCATGAAGATATCGTCACCTTCGACGTAACCCGCGTAATTGAGGTCGGACGCGGAGATCAGCTCGTGCGCGCGGCGCACCTGGTCATTGCCCTTGATCTCTTCCTGGCCAATATTCAACAGCCCTACCTGGGGCCGCTCGACACCTGTGACCGCCTTCACCAGCTCGCTGCCCATCACTGCGAACTGGAAGAGATGCTCGGCCGTGCAGTCGACATTGGCGCCGAGGTCCAGCATGTGCGTGCTGCCCTGCACCGAGGGCATGGCGCTGATAATCGCCGGCCGGTCCACGTTCGGCAGGGTTTTCAGCACGAAGCGGGCGGTGGCCATGAGGGCACCAGTGTTGCCGGCGCTGACGCAGGCGTCTGCCTGACCAGCCTTCACAAGATCGATGGCGACCCGCATGGACGAGTCTTTCTTGCCGCGCAGGGCTTTGGATGGCAGCTCGTCCATGCCGACCGTCTGGCTCGCGTGGTGGATACGGATGCGCTCGTCTTGATCAGGCGCCCGCGTCGCTGCGTCCTGGTCGGCTGCGAGCAGCGACTGGATGACCTCGCGCTGCCCGACGAGAATCAGGTCGACGTCCGGCACCTTGGCGAGAAACGCCCGTGCCGCGGCCACCACCACCTCGGCGCCGTGATCGCCGCCCATGGCGTCCAGCGCGATGACGGGACGTCGGCTCAAAGTCGGTCCCTCGAGGGCTCGCAGTCGATCGGCGGAGGGCTCAGTCCGACCGGTCCACGACCTTGCGGCCGCGGTAGAACCCGTCCGGCGTGACGTGATGACGGCGATGGATCTCACCGGTGGTAGGATCTTCCGACAGGGTCGGCTTGCTCAGTGCGTCATGGGAGCGGCGCATGCCGCGCTTGGACGGGGTCTTGCGGTTCTGTTGGACGGCCATGAAGGGTCTCCGTGGTCCT